>JBCDHO010000154.1:0-6507 GCA_038749855.1 Pseudomonadota bacterium | reverse complement strand
CCGTGAATTGGGTCGCGAGCGCTTGCTCATCCTTAACGGAGTCGCTGCTGCTTTCACGGATGAACGTCGAAGTAACCGGCTGGTGTGCGGCAGCGGAATGGGCTTCGCGGGCGGCCTCGAAGGCGTCGAGCCCCGCGTTGCTTTGCTGGGCGCTCCAGAACTTGAAGCCGGCAAAACCTGCCAGCAGCAGAACGCCAGCTGCCATAAAGACGTTGCCTGCGGTTTTACGCGCCCCAGCTGGGGCTCGTCGAGCGTCCATCAAGTCATTCAATCCTTGTGACCGGGACCGGGAAGCCGATACTACCCCAAAAATTTCCGTCGCGCCTACGGCACACCGTGAGCGCGCTTAACGGCTGCGCTCAGGACCGGCAGTGGCAGCATGCCGTAGCTCAGCACCCGGTCATGGAAGCGTCGGGGGTCCCAGTCCGCCCCTTCGTGGTCACGCACCTGGTTCCGAAGGTTCAGCACGTGCTGCTCCCCCAGCTTGTAGCCCAATGCCTGGGCCGGCAATGCCGAGCCGTAACGAACAAGCTCCGTTTGAATCTCGGCTTCACTGGCCATGGTGTGCTGGCGCAGGTACTCGGCCGCACGATCGAAGCTCCAGCCCAGGTGATTGAGCCCGGTATCCACCACCAGGCGAGCCGAGCTGAAGCTGTCAAAGAGCAGCCAGCCGTACTCGTCCCAGGGGTCGTCGAGCAATCCCATCTCCCAGGCCAGGGTGGAGGCGAAGTTGGCCCACCCCTCGGCAAAAGCACCCACAAAAAGTCCTTTCCGATAGGCAGAAAGCGTCTCGCTCTCCTGGGCCAGGGCGATCTGGAAATGATGACCCGGGACGCCCTCATGGTAGATGAGCGCACCAGCCCATAGGGAGGGGCGCTGCTCCAGTGTGGAGCCGTTAAAACGGTACCGACCGACCGCACCCGGTGTGGCCGGAGGTTGGTAGTAGCCGAAGGTGATACCCGCTTCCGCGGCCGGATCGGCCCGCAGCACTTCGAAAGGCGCCGAGGGCGTGCGGGAGAACTGCTCGCTGATGCGCGGTTCGATCGCGCGCACGTAGCGGTTGTAGCGCTCAGCGACCGCTTCCGGCGTCTCGTCGTAGAAGCGGGGATCCGCCCTTAGCGCTGCATGAAAACTGGCGGCGTCTCCTTCATGGCCCAGTTGCTTGCGCAACACCGCCTTTCGCTCAGCCAGCGCATCAACGAGCTCGAGACCCCGCGCATGAATCTCCTCCGGGGTAAGCGACAGCGACGTATCGCGACGCACCAGGAAGCGGTAGTAGTCTGCGCCGTTCGGATATTGACCCAGGCCCAGGGCCTCGGGCGCCGCTTCTTCATAAGCCGCATCAAAACGTGATGCCAGGGACGCAAGCGCCGGTGAGATTCGACCATCGAGCCGTGTTGTGGTGCCATTGACCAACCGTTCGCGCTGCGTGGTGTCGAGGGCCTCCAGGCGTTCCGGAGCGACGGTGATGAGAGCAGGCACCTGGCCCTGCAATGAACCCAGCAATGCGCGAGCAGCAGGCAGCGCTGGGCGTGGCATGTAGATCTCACGCTCCATCTGCCGCAGGAGATTGCGATCCAGGGTTTCGAAATAGCGACCGATCTCGTCAAGCAGACCCAGGTAAGTGGTCACATCCTCGCTGGTCTGAAGCGGAGCGGTCAGCAGGGCAGCGGGCAGGACCGAGCTCGCGAGCAGCCCCAGGCTATAGGGTGTGACGTCGAAACGCAGGTCGTGAAAGGGGGCGAAATCAACGGACAGTTGGAGCTGGTGTTCCAGCACGGCGGCGGTGACCCAGTCCTGGGTCTCAAGGGCCTCACGATCGATGCAGGCCAGACGGTCCAGCAACTGCTCCGCCTCCACTGCAAACGCGAGACTGTCCTCAAGACTTAGGCGCGGCATTGTCGTGACACGCTCGCCGGCCAGCAACTGGAGCGCCGGGTTGACCTCCAGGCTTGCCGCGTGTACCTCAGCCTCCAGTTGCGTCAGCAACTCAGAATCCGCCAACGCCGGATCGCATTTAGCGAGCAGCACCTCGGACGGCATCAGAAACATACAAGCCAAGACGGTATGCAATACGCACTGCTTCATTTCAGACGCCCAGTTGCGAACGGCCAAGATCCACCCATTCCGCCTTGACCAGGGTCCAGAAGTCCGCACACAGACCTTCCCGGACGAAGGCGTAGGGCAGCCAGCCAAAGCCCTGCTCACCCCAATCCCGGCTCCAGCTGTTCTGAATGAGAAAGGCGCCCCGGGTTTTCGGGTACCCCTTGGCGGGATCGCCAATCACGACCCGGTCCGAATAACCCATGGCAACAACCGCATGGTTGCCAATCGGCTGCTCGCCATCCTTGGGCGGCAGCAGGCGACCGGAGCGGACGGACAGCGCCAGTGAAGGCAGCAGGGGAAATCCGAACGCGAACGGCAGGCCCGCTGCCAGGTGCGCACGGGCACGTTGTAAGAGGGCTTCAGGATCTGGCTGGTCCGGGCGGTCCAGACGATAGTAGTTGACCGCCTTGTAGTCTCCCGCGATGGCGTAGCAGAAAGCCGTCGGCTCCGCGTCGATGCGCGGATCATCGCGACGCGGTGCCTTCATGGTTCCGGCCTTGAGGTAAGGCCAGTATTTCTCTGGCGGGGCACCCAGCGCGCGCAGCACCCCCATGACCTGTCGGATATAGGTGCCGTTGTCGCCGCTTTCACGGAGGAAATTCTTGGCCGCCTTGTAAAGAAAGAGCCGGGAAGGCGCGACATAGCGCCCCTCGGCACGCTTTTCGAAGTAACCCAGCAGCGCAGCGACGACATGAGCGGAACAGGTGTTGTACCCCCCCTGGAAACGCACCGGGGTCGCCCAACGACGCAGGTCTGCCTTGGCAGGCAAGCGATGGCCCAGCCGCGATGCTGCATGGACGCCCAGGCGCTCCAGATGCGGCGTCACGTGCTCGTGGGCGTGATGCAAATCCTGCTTGCTGTGTGTCTCGGGCACCCAGCCCGTTCCCAATTCGAACACCGACGCATTCATCTGGCCCTTCTCCCTGTGGCACCGCGGCAGAGCGCCGATTATAGACAGGCGGCGGCATTGCGGGGAGAATGGTGCTGCGGCGCCGTCAGGTCAAACCGACAACGGCTGGGGACCGCACTAACTGGAGGAGTCAACACAATGTCACAGAAAGCACTCGATTACGTCGTAAAAATCTCGGAAAGCCCGGAGATGCAGGAGGCTCACAAGGCCGATCCTGATGCCGCCATGGACGCCCACGGCCTTTCCGCTGAGGACAAGGACGTGCTCAAGTCCGGCGACCTGCAAAAGATACGCGCGCACCTGGGCGACGATTCACCTCCTGGGTGCATGATCCTCGTTTTCTGAGGACCATTCCTGACCTCCCATGCCCGGCTCCCTGAAAATTGTCGGTACCGGGTTCAGCATCTCCGGGCAGATGACGCCGGAGGCGCTGGCCTGCGTTCGTGAAGCAGATCAGGTGCTGCATATCCTGAGCGATCCGGCCACGACTGCGTGGCTGGAACGCATTCGGCCGGATGCAAAAACACTTACTGCTCTGTATGACGAGGGTAAGAATCGGCATATCACCTACGAGGAGATGACCGAAACGATGCTTGAGCCGGCCCGGGAGGGTCAGAGTGTCTGCGTCGCTTTTTACGGACACCCAGGCGTGTTTGTGACCCCCTCACATGCCGCGAAGCGGGCTGCCGATGCGGAAGGCCTGGCGGCGCGGATGCTGCCGGCGCTCTCCGCAGAGTCTTGCCTGTTCGCGGATCTCGGCGTCGACCCGGTCGCCCGCGGTTGCCACAGCTTTGAGGCCACCCAGTTTCTCTTGCGCGGCTGCCCCGTCGAGACCGCCTCGAGCATGGTGCTCTGGCAAATTGGCAGCGTGGGTGTCAGCGATTACCGCAATTCCGTGCTCTGGAGTCGCGAAGGTCTGCGCGTACTCACCGACGCTTTGCTTGACCATTATCCGTCGGACCACGAGGTCGTGGTCTACGAAGCGTCCCAGTTCCCAATCGCTGATCCCCTGATCCTGCCCCTTGCACTGGCAGATTTAGCGGAGGCCGAGGTCTCCGTCGTGTCCACACTTTTCATCCCACCGCTGGCGCCGGCCGCCGTCGACGACGCCGGTTGGGAACACATTCAGGATGTCTTAGGCGAACGAGCCTGTCCGAGCGTTCCTTTCGATCGGTCTGTAGCCATTTTGCCGCCAGCGCCAAGGCCGGCTGCCAAAGGCGGTAGCTTTCAGGCCATCGGTCTGGGCTATGGACTGGCGGGTCATCTAACGCCTCAGGGCCGAGCGGCACTGGAGCGTGCCGACCAGGTCTTTTACCTCGTTTCCGATCCCATTCAGGGTGCCTGGCTGCAGAAGCTCCGCCCGGACGCGGAGGCTCTGCACCCACTGTACGGCGAAAACAACACGGCCAAGGCCTTCCACGCCGCCATGACCGAACGCATGATCACCGCCGTCGAGACGGGAAAGAACGTCTGCTTCGCGGTGACCGGTCATCCCAGCATCGTGGTGCCGCCGGCGCTCGAGACTGCCCGAGACGCGCGGCTTGCTGGACATCGCGCCCAGGTGATTCCCGGCGTATCCATCGAGGACTGCCTTATCGCCGAACTCGGTTTTGATCCGGGGATGAGCGGGCGCATGATCTACGATGCGACGGACTTTCTGTTGCGCCCAAGACAACTGGATCCGACGGCAGCCCTGGTGCTGTTGCAAGCAGGCACGCTGGGTGAACACCGCTACCGGGAGACAACAGACGCTGACCCGGGCGCCATCGCGGCCCTCACCGCCGCCTTGCGCTTTCACTACCCCGCCGACCACGAAGTGGTCATCTATGAAACTGCGCGCGAGCCCTTCGGTCAGACGCGGCTCGACCGTGTCACACTGGGTCAGTTGGTCGAAACGGAGCTTAGCGTCATTTCCACCCTCTACCTGCCCCCAATCGGGCCTTATGAGCGCGATCACACCATGGCGGAACGCCTCGGGCTGTTATGAGCACGGACCGCGAACAGCAGCACCGGGTCTTCCTGTCGCATTCGAACAAGGACCACACCGTTGCGACTGCGGTCTGTGACTACCTCGAAGCGCATGATATTCGTTGTTGGATTGCGCCACGTGACATCGAGCCCGGCGCCAGCTGGGCCAGCACAATCATCGATGCACTCACGCGCTGCGATGTACTCGTGCTCGTATTCTCTGAACATGCGAACGCTTCTCGGCAGGTCCTGCGGGAAATTGAGCGAGCGGTCCAGCGTGGCTGCAAGATTCTCACCTATCGAATTGACGATACAGCGCCCGGTGCCGATCTCGAGTACTTTCTGAGCACCGAACAGTGGCTGGATGCGCGCCAGCAGAACGACGAGTCACTAGCGGCGTTACACCGCGCAGTCGAACGTGCGTTCAAGGCCGAAGACCTTGCCGCTGCAGCCCGGTCCATACCGCTTCCGAAAACACCCGCCAAAGGTGGTGGATGGAAGCCCTGGGCGGTGATGGGTAGCGTCGCCGCGCTCGCGGCAACGCTCTGGTTCGCCGTCCCGCGGTCGAGCCCGCAACCGGAGACGCCACTGCTCAATCTGCCCGAAGACGGCACCCTGAGTGTCGCGGTGCTGCCCTTCGAGAACCGGAGCGACACCGATGAGCTGGGCTGGCTGAGCGATGCGCTGGCAGAAATGGTGATTACGGATCTGTCCCAGGCAGAAGCGCTGCGGGTCCTCAGCAACCAGGAACTCTATGCCAGCGTTCCTGAGGAACTCATCATGGCCGGCATGATGGGCGAGCAGCAGGAGCTGAACGAGTTTGTCGACCAGGCCGGTGTTGGTGCCGTGCTGAGTGGAAACTACGCCCAGCTGGGCGAGTCGCTCCAGGTCAGCCTATCGCTGGTCGATGCCGACACAGGTGAACTGATCATTTCCCGTCGTAGCGCAGGTGCCGCCGAGGATGTCTTTGAAATTGTCGACGAGCTGTCACTGGAACTTCGGCAGGCCCTGCGGACGGATACGGACGAGCTGCTTGATCGCGACTTGAAAGAAGTCACCACCGAATCGCTCGAGGCCTATCGGTTTTACGTACAAGGCCTCCAGTTGGACTTACGACTGAAGCGCGAGGAAGCGATACCCCTGCTTCAGGAAGCGGTACGTATCGACCCGAGCTTCGCCATGGCCCACGCGCGGCTGGGCTGGATACAACAGAACATTGGGCGGGCCGCCGAAGCCCGCAGTAGCTTTAATGCAGCCTTCAGCCACCGTGACCGACTCCCGATTCGCGAGCGTCTGCTAGTGGAAGGCCTCAAGTACGGGGACAGCTGGGACAGCTACCACCTGGCCGTGGATGCCTTTCAAAATGCCCTGACCCTGGACCCGTCTCTGCATTCCGCACGCCATCAGCTGGCAACGACCTACGCCAAGATGGAACTTGTCGACGAGGCCATGTCCGAATGGCAGCTGCTACGCGAAGCGGGTTACGACTATCCCGGAGTTGAGAATGGCCTGGCCAACATGAT
>JBCDHO010000153.1:0-6508 GCA_038749855.1 Pseudomonadota bacterium | reverse complement strand
TCAAAGGCACGATTGTCATGGGGACGCTCAGGCGTCACATTGCAGATCACCGCGACCTGGCCATATTCGTATTGCGCGGCTCGTGATTGGCGCCGATGGGGCCGCCTCCCGGATACGCGAGTTTCTGGGCATCGCGGCCACGCAATACGAATATGGCCAGGTCGCGGTGATCTGCAATGTGACGCCTGAGCGTCCCCATGACAATCGTGCCTTTGAGCGCATGACCCCGACCGGACCCTGTGCGCTGCTGCCCCATGTGGGCACGCGTTGTGGCCTGGTCTGGTGTATGCCGGAAGCGGAGGCCGATGCCGTCATGGCGTTGGACGATGAAGCGTTTCTCGCGCAGGCGACGTCCCGTGCCGGCACTGCGCTGGGTGAGCTGGTTCGTTGTGGTCAACGCAGTCGCTATCCCCTGCGCCGAGTCGTACCTGAGCGGGACCGCCGCGATCGCGTTTTACTGCTCGGTAATGCGGCACATGCTATCCACCCGGTTGGCGCCCAAGGGTTCAATCTTGGCTTGCGCGACGTGGCTGTGCTGGCCGAGCTGCTGGCGGACGAGGCCATGGTCCGCGGGGAGGCGCTGGACCCCGGGGCAGACCACCTTCTCAGGGCCTACGTGGACTGGCGCCAGCCGGACCGAAATGCGACGGTGGGCTGGAGCCACGACATGGTAAGACTGTTTGCCAGTGCGTCTCCGGTCACGCGCCTCGCGCGTAGTGTGGCCCTGTCTGCCGTGGGCCTTTCACCCGGCCTGAAGCGACGCCTGGCCAGCCGGGCCATGGGCTACCGTGGGCGTGTGCCACGGCTGGCACTCGGCGAGTCCCTTCAACGCCGTTGGGAAGCGTTCTCGTGAGCCTCTGCGACGTCATCGTCGTCGGCGGTGGAATGGTGGGCGCCACGTTGACCAGCCTGCTGGCGCGCAGTGGCTTTAGCGCCATCCTCGTCGACGCCAGAGGCGCGCCCGGCTGGTCGCCGGATGCCGCCAGGGGGCTGCGCGTTTCGGCCCTTTCCCCGAGCTCCGAGGCAGTCCTGAAGCAGGCCGGCGCGTGGGCGCAAATCGAGCAAGGACGTCACGGCACCTACCGCCGCATGCGTGTCGAGGACGGTCAGGGCAGCGGTGCGATTGACTTTGAAGCGGCGCGCTTCGGTTTTCATCATCTGGGCACGATTGTCGAAAACGACCAGGTAGCGCAGGCCCTTTGGGATGCACTGCCCGATGGCGGCGTCATCGACTGCCACGCGCCGGCCCGGCTCGAATCGGTGATCCAGGAGCGCGACCACGTGCGTTGCATGCTGGATGACGGGACGGCCTTGCGCGCTCGTCTTCTGGTGGGCTGTGACGGCGCTGGTTCTGGGGTTCGCCGCGCCGTGGGCATTGACACGGATGCATGGGAGTACAATCAGAAGGGGCTGGTCACCCAGGTTCGCAAGGCCCAGCCGAATATGGACGTGGCCTGGCAGCGGTTTCTGCTTGGCGGTCCACTGGCTTTTCTGCCACTGGGAGACGGAACCTCTTCCATCGTGTGGAGCCTCCCTTCGAGAGAGGCAGACTCGTTGTGTGCCTTGGACGAGGGCGCATTCTCTGAACGTCTCGAGGTCGCCTCAAAAGGGTGGTTGGGCGAGGTGCTGGCAGTGGGACCCCGCGCGACCTTTCCCCTGGCCATGAGCCTGGGTCGCCAATACGTGGCGGGTCGCGTGGTGCTGTTGGGCGATGCGGCACATGCCATTCACCCCCTGGCAGGGCAGGGTGTCAACCTCGGTCTTGCGGATGCGGCGGGACTGGTGGAAAAGCTGGCTGGCGCCGGCCGATCGGCGTTTGATGCACCCCAGACACTGACGCAGTTCGAACGCTGGCGCCGGAGCGAGTCGTCGCTCATGGCCCAGGGCATTCACGCCCTGGGCGCCCTGTTCCGGCCTGGAATGCTGGCGCCGCTGCGGGGTGCCGGCATGGCAGTGATCGGCCGTAGCTGGACCCTGCGCGAGGCCTTTCTGCGGCGCGCGGCCGGCCTCGGACCCAATGCGCCGCGGCTGGCGCACGGCGCAACGGTGCACGACCTGTCCCTCTGACGACACCGTGCTTGCACCGCTGTCAGAATGTTCTTTACTTGATGAACGAATATCCACCGACGCACGGTCTCGTCCTGTGCGTTTCCGGCCGTGGTGGATCGGAGCAACGCAACGGCACATTGATGATCGGTTCCCTTCGCGGGACATGACAAACGGGAGCTTCCCATGATTTACGACAGCATTCTCGACACCATCGGCCGTACGCCTGTGGTCCGCATCCATCGCCTCGCGCCCGAGGGCATTGACATGTATGTGAAGGTGGAGTCCTTCAATCCGCTGAGCTCCGTCAAGGACCGGCTGGCCATCGGTATCATCGAAGACGCAGAGCGGCGCGGCATGTTGAAGCCCGGTCAGACGGTAGTGGAGGCAACGTCAGGGAACACGGGAATCGCGCTCGCCATGGTCTGTGCGGCCAAGGGCTACCGACTGGTGACGGTGATGGCGGAGTCTTTCTCTATCGAGCGACGCAAGCTCATGAAGTTCCTTGGTGCGCGTGTGGTGCTGACACCGCCGGAGAAGCGTGCGACGGGCATGGTTGAGGAGGCCGAGCGGCTGGCCCGGGAGCATGGCTGGTTCCTGGCGCGCCAGTTCGAGAACGAGGCCAATCCGGAGTACCACCGCAACACGACCGGGCCGGAGATCGTCAGGGATTTCGCCGGCCGGCGGCTGGACTATTGGGTGACTGGCTATGGCACGGGCGGCACCATGACCGGGGCCGGCCAGGTGATCAAGGCGGCCCGGCCGGACGTCCGGATTGTTGCGACGGAGCCGGCGGGCGCGGCGCTGCTTTCCGGCGGTGAGTGGCAGCCCCACAAGATCCAGGGCTGGACACCGGATTTTGTCCCGGAGATTCTCGATCGGGATGTACCGGATCAGCTGGTTCCCGTCACCGACGAGGAATCCATCGCGACCTCGCGCAGCCTCGCGACAGAAGAAGGTATTTTTACCGGCATTTCCGGCGGAGGAACGTTCGCAGCCGCCCTGCACGTGGCCCGTGAGGCGCAGCCCGGCAGCGCCATTCTTGCCATGCTGCCGGACACCGGGGAGCGCTACCTGAGTACGCCGTTGTTCGCAGACATCAGCGAGGAATCTGATACGGTCTGAAGGCCTGCCCGGGCGAGCCCGCTGCAGCGCAGCGGGTGCCTGTCATGGCCAATTCGGGGTCGCGCAGGCGGTGCTGTCCGTCGTGGGACGTTCTGCAAAAGGCGCGTCAGGCGAATGGGGTCAGGCGGCCTGCAGCTGGTCAGGCAGCGTCTTGAAGCACTCGGCGAGCCGCTGCATGAGCGGGCCGAGCGGTGACGTCCGGCGCCAGACGAGCGCAATGGTGCGATGGGGCGCGGGTGCGGCGAAAGGACGCAGCGTGATGTTGCCCGTGGGTGCGATGGGCGGTGCGACCGCCAGGGCGGGCATAAGGGTCACGCCCACGTCGGCCGCCACCATCTGGCGCAGGGTCTCCATGCTGGTCGCGTGGAAGTCGACGCGCTCACGGGCGCCGGCCAGCGCGCAGACTTCCAGGGCGTGATCGCGCAGGCAGTGGCCATCTTCGAGGAGCAGCAGCTCCGCCCCGTCAAGATCCGTGGTTTCGATCTCGGCTTTGCTGGCCAGCGGATGTCCGTCCGGTATGGCCAGGAAAAATGGCTCGCGGAACAGCGATAAGGTCTCCAGGCTGTCGTCCTCAATCGGCAAGGCCAGCAAGGCTGCATCGAGGTCGCCGTTTTCCAGCATGGCGAGGATGTCCCCGGTCTTTTCCTCCGACAATTCCAGCCGAAGCTTGGGGAAACGCTCACGGAGCGTGGGAACAACGTGGGGCAGGAGATAGGGTGCCAGTGTCGGAAAAAGCCCCAGTCGCAAGGTCCCCGTTTCCGGATCCCGGCTGCGACGGGCCGCTGCGTGAATCTGATCGACATCCCTCAGCACGTGGCGCGCCCGGGCGGCGATCTCCTCGCCGACCGGTGTGAGCTGTACGCGCCGGGGTGCTCGCTCCACCAGCTGAACGCCGAGCTCCTCTTCGAGCTTGCGAATCTGGGTGCTCAGCGTCGGCTGGCTGACGAAGCAGGCCTCAGCTGCCCGGCTAAAGTGCTTGATTTCTGCAAGCTTGACGAAGTATTTCAGCGCGCGAAGGTTCATGGGGCGTTACTCTATTTGTTATTTTTATATCATATCAAAAAATAGATAACGATTTAATTTATATATCAAGCGGCCGTTCACCTGCGTCTCAGCCAGGGTGCGCGACACTGCGGCCATGGACATGCCCGTCGCCATTGGATCAAGCGGTTTGGCCCTGGTGCTTGCTGTTGCCCTCGTTCTGACAGCCACTGGTGCCCACGCCAGCGCTGATGAGACGACACCCTGGCCTACACCACCGAGGTCCGTAGCGCCTGGCCCGGAGGACTGGTCGCGCCTTCAGAGCGGCGAAATCATCGTGACGGATACACGGCTCGACGAACAGGGCGGTTCAGCCCTGGCCCTCGCCGTCTACCACGTTGACCGCGAGACCCTCTGGCGCACCATCGGCGACTGCAACGCCAATACGCGCTTCGTACGGGGTTTGAAGTTCTGCGAGGTCGTTTCCGAGTCTCCGACCCGCGCCATGACCCGCCAGCAACTCAAGGCCTATCAGCTGTTGCCGACGCTGGACTACACCTTTGAAACCGTTCGCGAACCGTTCGAATGGATCCGCATTCGCTTGATCGAGGGCGAGCTGGAAGCGCTCGAGGGCAGTTGGCGCTTTCAACCGCTTCCGGACGGTGACGGCGTGCTCGTCGCGCACCAGGTGCGCGTGCATCCCAAACTCCCGGTGCCGCGCTGGCTGGCACGGCGCACCGTGCACCGTGATCTTGCCAACCTGATGGCTTGTCTGCGCTGGGAGGTGAAGGGTTGGTCCGATCCCCGACAGCGGGGCAAGGATCGCGAGGCCTGTCCCTAGCGCAGGTCTCCTTGAGGTCTGTGACTGGTCAGCACAGGGTCGGGTGATCGTTGCCCCGGAACGCGGTGCGATCCGGGGCTTACCTTGGCCCCGCGTTGCCGTAAAATTGCGTTTTTCCCGAACGGCCCAAAGCCGCGATTCTCATGGCACAGCAAACCGTATTGACCGGCATCACAACGACCGGTAGGCCCCACCTTGGCAATTACGTTGGTGCCATTAAACCGGCGATCCGGGCCAGCCAAGATCCGGCGGTGGATTCCTATTTCTTTCTGGCGGACTATCACGCGCTGATCAAAAGCAACGATCCGGAGCAGGTTCAGTGCTCCACGCTCGAAATCGCGGCATCCTGGCTGGCGCTGGGGCTGGACCCGGAAACAGTCACGTTCTACCGGCAGTCAGACGTTCCCGAGATCACCGAGCTCACCTGGCTGATCACCTGCCATACGGCCAAGGGGCTCATGAACCGGGCCCATGCCTACAAGGCCGCCGTACAGGAGAACCTCGACGCGGGCGAGGATGCCGATTTCGGCATCACCATGGGGTTGTTCAGCTATCCGATCCTGATGGCCGCGGACATCCTGATGTTCAAGGCCCACAAGGTGCCGGTAGGCCGCGACCAGGTCCAGCATCTCGAGATGGCCCGTGACATCGCCCAGCGCTTCAACCACCATTTCGGCGAGCTGATGGTGCTGCCGGAAGCCGTGGTCGAGGACCATGTCGCTGTGCTGCCGGGACAGGACGGCCGCAAAATGTCCAAGAGCTATAACAACACCATCCCCCTGTGGCTGCCTGAAAAACAGCTGCGCAAGGCGATCATGAAAATTGTTACGAATTCTCTGGAGCCCGGCGAGCCGAAGGACCCCGGCGATTCGACCCTGTTTACGATCTATGCGGCCTTTGCGAACAACGAGCAGCGCCAGGCCATGCGACAGGCCTATGTAGACGGCATCGCCTGGGGCGCAGCAAAGCAGGAGACCTTTGAGCTCATTAACAGCGAGTTGGCCGAGGCCCGCGACCGCTTCGAGGCGCTCATGAGTCGCCCCGGCGAGGTCGAGGAACTGCTGCTGGCGGGCCGCGACAAGGCACGTGCCTTCGCGACGCCCTATCTGCAGGAACTTCGCCAGGCCGTTGGCATTCGTGCCCTGGGCTGACCATGAGCAACGCAGTCTCCCCACGGGCACCCGATAAAGTCCTGATCGCGGCCTTCTACCACTTTGCGACGCTCGACGATGTCGAGGTCATAAAAGGCCCTTTGCTGCAGCGCTGCGAAGACCTCGGTCTGCTCGGAACGATCCTCCTGGCGCAGGAGGGCATCAACGGGACCGTGGCTGGGCCGGCGCGCGGCGTTCATCGGCTCCTGGAGCGACTGCGTGAAGACCCGAGGCTGGCAGGCCTGCGGGCAAAGTTCTCGTATGCCGCGGAGGCCCCCTTTTACCGAATGAAGGTGCGCCTGAAGCGGGAGATTGTCAGCCTCGGCGTTCCCGGCGTTGATCCGAAGAGCGCCGTTGGCGAGTA
>JBCDHO010000152.1:0-6522 GCA_038749855.1 Pseudomonadota bacterium | reverse complement strand
GAACCAGGGCACGGTGGACCTGTCCCGGGTCGAAGTGCTTGTGCTCGACGAAGCCGATCGCATGCTCGACATGGGCTTCATCCATGACATCCGACGCGTCATTGCCCTGCTGCCGGAAAACAGCAGCGTCTGACGCTCCGTGCGTTCCGGCAGCAGGGCAATGACGCGTCGGATGTCATGGATGAAGCCCATGTCGAGCATGCGATCGGCTTCGTCGAGCACAAGCACTTCGACCCGGGACAGGTCCACCGTGCCCTGGTTCGCGTGGTCGAGCAGCCTGCCCGGGGTGGCGACGAGCACATCGACACCTGCCTGCAGGCGTTTCATCTGGGAGCGGATGTTCACGCCACCGAAGATCACCGCCGAGCGAAGGCTCAGGTGCCTGCCGTAGGTCTCGATGCTCTCGTGGACCTGGGCCGCCAGTTCCCGCGTCGGTGCCAATATGAGCGCACGGACCTGCCTCGGCCGGCGTTCCTCAGCGGGCTCGGAAAGCCGCTGAAGCAACGGCAGTGTAAAGCCGGCGGTCTTCCCCGTACCGGTTTGTGCGCCGGCCATCAGGTCGCGGCCCTCGAGGACCACGGGAATGGCGTCCGCCTGGATCGGGGTTGGTTGTTCATAGCCCTGCGCGCGCACGGCACGCAGCAGTTCGGCCCGAAGACCGAGTGATTCAAAGGACATGGGTGTTACTCCTGTCGCGCCCGCTCGCTCGCTGCGCGTCCTGGCAGGAGGAGTCACCGGTCGGGGCGGAGTACTGAGGCTTGGACGTTCAGCGAATCGATGCTGACGATCGCTGCAACAAAACCAGAAGAATGGGCGCTACCGGTAAGGCGCTGTAAGTCCGCGATTATAACGTCCTTTCGTCACCGATACGAACCGTAAGACAAGGATTGAGCGAGTGCTCACTTATTGGGTGCAACGTACTTGCTGGGTGTTGCTCAGCCGCATCGGCTGTTCCAGCAGGGCGTTCACCGCTTCGGCCTTCGACTGATCTATAATCCTTATGAATCCTGGGGTGGCCCGGCCTGACCGGTCGGACCTGAGACGCGCGAGCGAACCCATTGAACCTGATCCGGCCAGTACCGGCGTAGGGATGGATGCCTGCCTTCAGGCCCGCACTTCCCCGCTCGAACCCCGGACTCCGCCTTGTCTGGGAGTTCCGATGAGAATACGTTTTGCACCACGCACCGCCGTTGCGACGGGCGTCCTGATTGCTTTGGGCCTGGCGCCCGCATTGCTGCTGGCGCAGGCCAGCGCCAGCACTGATGCCTTCGACAGCGCGCTGACCCTCGAGGAGGTCGTGGTCACGGCCGAGTTCCGTCCCGTGGAACTGCTCGACACGGCCGCGAGTATCAGTGTCTTCGACGGAGATGCCATCGAAGCACGCACCGCGACCCACCTTGAACAGCTGCTCAACCTCGCGCCCAATGTGAACTTCTCCAGCGGCGCGTCCCGCGGGCGCTTTTTCCAGGTCCGCGGCATCGGTGAGCGCAGCCAGTTTGTCGAGCCGGTTAATCCTTCCGTCGGCCTGGTGATCGACGGGATGGATTTCACCGGCATCGGCGGTGCAGCGACTACCCTGGATCTGCAACAGGTCGAGGTGTTCCGAGGGCCCCAGGGCACGCTGTTCGGCGCCAATGCCCTCGCCGGCATGATTAACCTGGTCTCGAATGCGCCCAGCGCCGAGCTGCTGGGAAGCGCCGAGGTGATCCTGGGCAACTACGACACACGCACCGTGCAGGCCGCCCTCGGCGGGCCAGCGGGAGACCGGATCGGCTGGCGCCTGGCGGTTCAGTCCAACCAGTCCGACGGCTGGGTGGACAACACCTTCCTCGGCGCCTCTACGAACGACATTGATGAACGGACGGCCCGGGGCACCCTGGCCTGGGCCGTGACTGACCGGTTCGATCTTGACCTGGTCATCTATCTTGGCGAGATCGACAATGGCTACGACGCCTTTTCCCTGGACAACACGCGGGAAACGCTGTCCGACGAGCCCGGTGAGGATTCGCTCGATTTCAGTGCCGGCGCCATGACGGGGCGCTGGGATCTTGCCGACGACTATTCAGCGGAGGTGCTCATCAGTCACGTGGACGCGGATTCGGTCTATGCCTTCGACGAGGACTGGAGCTTCCAGGGAATCTGTGACGGTACGGCGTGTGATTCTTCCCTGTTCGGCTTCGACTGGTGGTACAGCTCTGTTGACCGCTACACCCGCAGCAACGAAAACACCACGCTGGATCTGCGTCTTCTCTCTGGTGAAGCGGGGCTGACGCGCTGGGTGGGTGGGCTCTACTACCGCGACCAGCAGCAGACCCTGTTGCGGGAGTACACCTTTGCGGACGGTGATTTTGCCAGTGACTACGACACGGAGAACCTCGCAGCGTACGGACAGCTGGAGGTTCCCTTCGCTGAGCGCTTCACACTCGTGGCGGGTCTGCGCTGGGAGGAGCGGGACTTTGACTATCGGGACAACAGCGCGGCCACGGGCGGCGACGGTTCGGGGCCCGTGGATGGCATCAATGACGGAAGCGAAGACTTCTGGGGCGGGCGCCTGGCGCTGGAATACCGAACCGACGGCGGGCTGCTGGTCTACGGTCTCGTCAGCCGCGGCTACAAACCCGGTGGCGTCAATTCCGCCCTGGCAAGCCAGCTTGCGGACCTTGATGATCAGGGCATCGAACTACCGCCGGGAAGCTTGCTCTTTGACGGAGAGACCCTGCTGAACTACGAACTTGGCCTGAAGGGAACGGCACTCGATGATCGCCTGGCCTTCAGTGTTTCCTACTTCTACCAGGATCGGGACGATGTGCAGGTCAGCCAGTCCATCGTCTTGCCGGTGGATCCGACCGGTGATGCCTGTCCCTGTGTCTTTATCGACAGCCTTCAAAACGCCTCGGCCGGCGTCAATCAGGGCCTGGAGGCGGAGGTCGACTGGCAGCTGGCGGAGCGCTGGCGCCTGTTCGGAAGCCTCGGTCTGCTCGATGCCGAGTATCGGGATTACCAGAGCTTTGCGCACACGGACGCGGATCCGGAGAACGGCATTCCCTTCGACCTGAGCGGCCGGGACCAGGCCCATGCGCCGAACTGGCAGTACGTGGCCGGTGCCCAGTGGGACTTTCTCGAAGGCTGGACGCTGGTTGCCGACGTGGAAGGCAAGGATGGGTTCTATGCCTCCGCCAACCACGAAGAGCGCATCGACAGCTACGCCTTGCTCAACGCTCGACTCGCCTGGTCTTCGGGCCCCTGGACCGTGGCGCTCTGGGCCCGCAACCTGACCGATGAAACGGCGCGGACGCGGGGTTTTGGTGGGTTTGGCAACGATCCACGGAACTTCTACGCAGAGCAACCCTATTACCAGTTCGGCGAGCCGCGAGTCTACGGCATCAGCGTTCGCTGGGCGAACTAATTGGCTGAGCAGCCTCCGCGATGACCTCGTTGCGGAGGCGGTCACAGGGCGCCGTGCTTCGGCGAAGTCGATCAAACAGTCCCTTGGCCAAAATGGACAGACCGCCCGTCGCTGCTGCGGCGCCGCCGTAGACCAGCGTCCCTGTCGGGTCGACGGCGGCGGTCGGGCTCGCCAGCGTGCCGCCGATGCGCAGTAAGGAGTTTGCGAGCTCGGCGAGGTTGACGCCCAGCAGCCGGGAAGGAATGACCTCGAAGCCGACGTCCAGTCGCTCCGTGTTCAGGTCGATGGTGCCGCTGGAAAGTACAAGGACCCGGTCTGTACGCAGCGCTGCAATGGGTTCGGTACGGAGCACGCCGTTTTCGATAACGATGCGACCGGCGAAGCAGCCCAGCGTCGTGGGTCTGCGCGCTTCCTGCTGCAGGGAAGCGGCGCTTAGGATGATGTCGGTCAGCCCAAGGTTCAGTGCGCTCAGCCCGTCGCCAGGCAACAGCCCCTCTGTGGCGTAGAAGCTCATGCCGCCATCCAGCTCCGCAATCAGCCCGCGCACATCATCACCGATGGACCGAAGCTGCGCTGTCGCGTTTACCTGCGGTAGCGTGGCTGGGTCGGCGTTTTGCCAGCTTTCGCGAATGGGCGCCAGGTCTTTAGCTTCGAGGTCGAGGAGTAAGTCTGCTTGACCGTCTTCCCGGGGAACCAGGCTACCGGTGGCTGAGAAGCGACCCGCCAGCCCACGGGTCTGATAGCGATCAATGTAAAGGGCGCCCCCGCGAACCCGCGCGTAGATGTCCACCTCCGAAACGATTCGCTTGTGGGTCTGAAACTCAGCAACATCCAGATCAAGGTCGAGATCCTGGCGGGCCAGTTGCTCGAGCGGTAGCGGCAGGTCGGGAATCAGGCGCTCAGATGCCGTCTGGCCCGGCGACGGCCCTGGCGTTGTTTCGTCGACAGTTGTCAGCGGGACCGGTGGTGATTCCGGCTCCGGAAAAAGCGGTCGTAGATCGATACGTTCCGAGGCCAATCGTACGCCAAAGGCCGGCACGGGGCCCGCGCGTGAGTAGCTGAATTCGCCGGTAATCCGCGATTGACCGACCTTGGCATCCAGGTCCTTAATGAGCAGGTCATCCACAGCGCCCGTCATACGCAGCGAGAGGTTGACGGGAACGGTGGGTAAGTCCTCCTCGGCCCAACGGCCCAGCTGCGAGAGGTCCGGGAGCGAGGCCTGAACGTCGATCGCCGTCGCGCTGAAGTCCGGTAGGCCATCGAAGGTACCCTCGACCTCAAGCCGGGACTCCCCGACTTCCAGCGACGAAGGCTCGAAGGTCCAGCGACCGTCAGCCAGAGCGCCGTTAACGGTCAGCGTGAAGGGCGCCGCTGGCGGGTCAAAGTCTGTGAGTCTTGGCAGAACGGTGCTTAGGTCGGGCCCCGAAGCCTGCAGTTGGAAATCACCAGCCCCCAGGCCGGCCAGGGGCCAGGGCAGGTCAATGGCACCTTCCAAGGTGTTTTCCGCAACACGTGCGTTAAGACCCTCGATCAGCAGGCGGCTACTGACGCGGCGCAGGTGGCCCCGGACCGCCCAGGTGGAGGCCGGCAGCGTGAAATCGACCGCACTGTCCGCCAGCTGCCCCAGGTCCGGTCCGCTCGCATCGAAGGTGACATCCAGTCCTTCAAGCTCCGGATCCAGGGGAACAAAGGCATCTGCTGCCAGTGCATTCTCCGCGAGTCGAATTTCCATCGCGTCAAAGCGCAGCCCGGCGCGGGTGGGGCGTAAGCGAGTGCTCGCTTCAAAGGCACCACTCCAGGCCGGCAGCGCCGCGTTGCTGTAGGCGGTGGTTTTGGCCGCGTCGTCGCCGGTGACACGCAGACTCAGCTCCGTGGCTGGAGAAAAGAAGTCGTAAGCGATATCTCCGTTGGCCTCGATGCGCGTGGCCAGCAGTCCCTCGAGCGTCGCCGTGCGAAGGTGGATGCCAGTTTCTTCCACGGCCAGTTCACTGTTGAGCGTGAACGGCTCCGAGGGAAAGCCCATCACGCCAAGCGCGGAAAGCAGGGCGCCGGAATCCGGGCCGCTGACGGCCACCGTTGCTTCTGTACCCACGTACCCCGGTTGATCTCCAATGTTGCCGGACAGCTGAATGCGGCCCAGGTTGGACTCCACCCGCCCCTGGACCACGCCCAGGCCCTGGGCTGTGGGTTGAAGTTCCAGCGCAAGGGAAAAGGGTCCTTCCGCCACCCCGGGCAATCCCGCCAGGTCGCGAAAGCGCCCAATGTCCGGGCCGGAGATGTCGAGGCGCAAGCGGCTGTCGCGCAGGCTGGTGTAGTCCTGGATGTCACCGTTCAGGTCGAAGACCGTCTCACCGATGACAGCAGAAACGTCTTCAAAGCGGAGCGCAACGCCGTTTCGGCGCACTACACCCAGCACCTCGAAAGGTTCCGGCGGCAGTGCGGTGACACCAAAGAGACGCAGGAGGCTTTGCAAGTTCGGGCCGCGCATGTGGACGTCGACCACCAGCTCATCGAGGGACTGGAGCCCCTTGGTCGAACCCCGCCAGTCCAGGTCCATGGCCCCGATGCTGCCGTCAACGACGACCTCCCAGCGGTCCTGGTCGTGCCCCGCATCGATGTTGACATCAAAGCGACCCTCTTTGCTGGGTTCCAGGCCCAGCAGGCGTTCTACGCTCTGAATCTGCGGACCCTGCAAGCGCAGGGTCAGGGCGGGTTGATTCGGGTGAAATAAATCATCAATTACGCCCTCCCCACTCAGACTGATGTCACCGAAGGCACCTGCGCCGGCAAATTCGAGCGTGCCGCCAGACAGCAGTGCGTCGGATGGCCCGAGGCGTCCGTCATAGCGCATGGGTTCGCCATTGATCTCTCCGGTCATGGCCAGTTCGACCTGTCGGTTGTCGCCCTCCTGCAGGGTCAGCGATTCTACGTTAGCCCTGATTGGATGGTCCCGGCCGGCGATTTCGAAGCTCAGCGTCGCCGCGGTGAGGGCGCCGGATCGAATCAGAAATGGCAGGCTGGGTTTTGAGGGCTTCGAAGGGGTTTGCGTCTGGCTCGGCGTTGCCAACCCTTCAAACTGAAAACTGTTCCGGCCCGTTTCATTCCAGTAGGCGTCG
>JBCDHO010000151.1:0-6531 GCA_038749855.1 Pseudomonadota bacterium | reverse complement strand
GACTCTTCGTAGCCTGACTGAACCGTCAGGAGTTCCGTTTCGATCGGCGCTGCGGGATCGATCGGATCTTTACTGAGCAAAGTGACCAGTACGACGGCACCGAGGGCAAGGGACACCATTGCGAGAGCCAGCGTGCGGCGATGGTTCTGGGACAGGCGGAGCTTGGACTCGGTGACCGCATCGCGGAGTCGATAGCCCTTTCGCGGTTCGTTAATGATGGCCGGCGTGTCCTGCCCGTCTCCTGGCAGCTCGCGGCGCAGGCGAAAAACAAGTTGCCGCAGCCCCGCTTCACCCACCCGCATGTCTCCAGACCAGATTTCATCAATGAGCTCATAGGATGAAACGGTCTGGTCGGCGGCCTCGCATAGAGCGGTGAGTAATTGCGCAACCTGCGGCGGCAGAGTCGAAGGAGCCTTGCCGACGACGGTCAGGCGTCGATTGTGGGGTGTGAACGACCAGTCCTCGGAAACGTAGTGCTTCATGGTGCTGTAGTGAACACGATGCGGGGTGGATCAAGCTGGCCCGTCACGGGGCTCGGGACGATCAGTCCCGTGGCACATACTGCGCCACCTTGTTGGCAATCCGCCAGCTGCCGTTGGCGTTGATCAGGTTCAGGTAATCGACGTAGCCGTGCTGCCCTTTATCGCCCCAGGTGAACTCCACGGTGGCATTGGCCGCGTTGCCCGTGATGGGCAAATCGGTGATCTCGATCGTTACTTCCCAGTTCTCGCCGCGATCGACGAGGGCAGCGAACTCATCCCGGGTGAACAGCGCGTACTCGCCCTGCTCGTTGTAGTACTGGATGCGCGCCGTATCAGTGAATGCGCTTTCGATGTGCGAGCCCGAACCGGTTTTGACGCCGGTCATGTAGGCGTTAACCGCGTCAGTGGGTGTCGAAAAGTCCTCGGCCAGTGCGACAGAGGACAGCAACAGCAGCGGTACGGACGCCAGCGTGCACAGTGATTTCATGACTACTCCCTGGTTAAACATCGTTGCGCAGTCTGACACGTCCGGGCCGGAAAGGGTTTAAGCCCGGGTTATTGATCAGACGGCCACCGCGGCCCCTCACTCGGCCAGGCGCTCCTGGAAAATGCTGTGGCGCTGGAAGCGGCGCGCGATGCCCGTGTCGTCAAGCTCGAAGGTGACGGTCTCGCCCAGGCTGCCATCGCTGCGCACGCGCCGGAACACGTTTCCGTCGACGTGCCGCAGGGTTTCCATGTCATCGGCCGGCGAGGCCGATTCCAATTCGAGCATGGCCAGGCCGTCGTTCCAGGGCACGATCAGCGTCTCCCCCCAGATGGTGCGGTACACACCGGTGTAGGCCGCAAAATCTTCCTTGCGCTCGTTGGCTTCAGCGGATGAGTCCAACGCGCGCTTGATCGCGGGGGCGATGGCTTCAAAGGCCTGGGCGGCATAGCGCCCCGGCGAAGAGCCGATGGTGTTGGTCAGCACGATCACGCCCAGCTTCGAGGCCGGCTCCAGCCGGAACTCCGTGTAGTAGCCCGGGCAGCCGCCACCGTGCCGGGCGAAGGTTCGGTCTCCGCTGCGCTGGACGCTGAAGCCGAGGCCCCAGGTCATCTCAAAGTCGTCGTCCACCCACTGCACACGCTGCATCTCGCGCAGGCTGGCGGCGCGAAGCAGACCATTGCCGTTGCCTTCGAGGGTGCGGAACTGCCAGCTCGCGAACTTCGCGAGGTCGTTGACGCTGGAGGCGTAGCCGGCGGCCGGGGCAATGCCACGGGCCTGGTAGGGCGCGACGGTGTCGCGGGTGCCGTCGCGCTTGAGCGCCGTGTGGCCAATGGCCAGCGCCTGGCCGCGGAGCTCGACCGGCATGTCCGTCGTCGTCGATGTCATGCCGAGCGGGTCAAGCAGCGCCTGGCGCATGTAGGCGTCATAGGGTTGGCCGGAGACGGCTTCGACGATCTCCCCCACGAGCGTTAGCCCCAGGTTTGAGTATTGCCAGTAGGTGGAGGCCGGGTACAGCGTCCGCTGCGTGCCCAGGCGCTCCCGGATCTGAGCCTGGGTCGGGAACGGGTAATCGGCGTCGGTCCAATAGGGGAAATCAGACTCACGGGGCAAGCCGGATGAATGGGTCAGGATGCCGCGGACGGTGACGGGTTCGTCGCCTGCGTGGACGTCTTCGATGTTGAACCAGTCAAGGTAGTCGGCCACCGGCGCATCGAGCCGCACCCGGCCTGCCTCGCGCTGCTGCATCAGCGCCACGCTGGTGAACAGCTTTGAGATCGAACAGATCGAGTAGCGCGTGTCCGGGGTCGCGACGCCGCCGCCTTCCGGATTGGCCAGACCAAAGGCGCCGCTGGCGATCAATTCCTGGTCATGTACCACGCCCCAGGAGACTGCTGGGACACGCTGGACGGCGGCGTCATGGCGCATCCATTCGCTCCACAGGCTGACCGCATCCTGGACACGGGGGTCCTCCGCCAGCGCCGGCGTCTCGGAGGCCAATGCGGACGACAGCCCCAAGTCGGCTGCGACCGCCGTAAGCAGCAGTGGGCGGAGCAAAGACGATGTTTTCTTCATGGCAGTTCTCCCTCTATGCGTCCCCAGCGTTCCCGACCATCGATGCTTCAGGCCAGCCCAGTCCTTCGCCGAAGTTGTAGCGATGAACCGGCGCGATCTGGGGGCGCTTCATGACGTTCTCCGCCAGCGTGATGATCTTCGGGCAGTCCCGGGTGATCTCTTCCAAATCTTCAAACCAGTTGACGAACATCCATAGGTACACATCCAGTAGCGTAAGCGCTTCGCCAAAGAAGTAGGGCCCCCTACAGGCGGCTTCCAGAATTCGATAGTTGTCGAGGACAAAAGCTTCCGCTGCGGCCTCGACCGGGTCGGGGTCACCGACCACGTAGCGATGCGGATAGTTCTTTCGCAGCTCCCCCTCATAGATATTGGCCAAGGTAAAACTCATCCACTGGTCCAGCCGGGCGCGCTCGAAGGAACCCGGTTCCGGCGCCAGCCCTGCGTCGGGGTGCGTGTCCGCCAGGTGCATGAGGATGGCCAGGGTCTCGGTCAGGCAGGCGCCGTTTTCGAGCACCAGCGCCGGAACCTGACACCGGGGATTGATCCTGATGAAATCGGGATCGTCGATCCCGTCCTCTGTGTAATTCACGAGCACCCGCTCAAAGGGCAACTTGAGCTCGGACATGACGGCCTCAACGCAGGCCGAGCCCGAGCCCGGGTTGGCATAGATTTTCAGGGTCATGCGCGCGTACCCGCCAGCGGTCGAAAGGGTTTCTCGAACCAGCGTACCGAACCTCAGCCATTTGTGCGCTGGCGCACTTGTCATCACTCAAGAGGGTGCGAGCATCTACCCCCGCACTGATTCAGACGCTTTAACGCAAAATCATTGAGTTATCCACGAAATCTGATCTACTCTCTTCCAACTTGCGCCTACTCTGTCAACTTGCGCCCGTTTCTTAAATTTTTGCGTCAACAATAAGGAATCAAGACCATGCCACAGCGCTTTCCGATACAACGCCGTCTCCTTTGCGCCTCAGTCTGCGCTGCCCTGGGCACCCAGGCGCAGGCGGCCATCATGGTCAGCGATGAGATGAGCTTCGCCGAAGGGATTGAAGCGCTTAGACAAGGCACCGAAACGGAGCTGATCTTCACCGCAGATGTCACGCTCACCGGCCCGGCCCCCGCGCTCGGTCTGGAACCGGGCCTTGAAAATCCTGTCACGATCGACGGCGACGGCTTCACCCTCAGCGGTGGCGGTGTGACTCGCCCGCTCCTCGTGTTCTCCGGGATTCCGGTCACCATCAGGAACCTCACGATTGCGGATGGCCTGTCGAAAGGGGGCGACGGCCTGCGCGGTGGCGGCGGTGGAGGTGGCGTTGGCGGCGGCATGATGTTCTTCGCCTACGACAGTGAAGTGGGGCTTACGCTCGAGAACGTGACGTTTGAAGGCAACGACGCTCAGGGTGGAGACGGTGGCACGGGCGCTGGCGGTGGCGGCGGTGGGCTCCTGGGCGATGGCGGCCTCAGCTTTGATTCCGGCGGCGGCGGCGGTGGGGGGTTTGCTGGCGACGGCTTCAACGGCAACGAAGGGGGTGGCGGCAACGGTGGTAACGCCTACGCAGGTGAGCTCGGTGGTTACGGCGGCGCACTCAACGTCGGTGCCGACGGCGGTGACGGTGACTACTCCTACAACGGTGGTGGCGGAGGAGGTGGTGACGGCTTTTATGGGGACGACAGCGAAGGGGGCGAGCTGGGCAACTCGGGCACTCCTGGGACCGATGGGGTGGGCGGCGGTGACGGCGGCGACGGTGACGACGGAGAAGATGGTACGGCTGCAAATCCAGCCCTCGTCGGCTTCGACGGCGGCGTTGGTGGCGGCTCTAGCTTCGGTGGCGGTGGTGGGGGTGGTGGTAACGGCGGTCCAGGTGGAGACGGCTTCGGCTACGACGGCGGTGACGGCGGTGACGGCGGTGTTGGCGGTGACGACGCGAGCGAGGGTGCGCTCGGCGGGGGCGTCGGCGGCGATGGTCGCGATGGTGGCGACGGTGCCGACGGTGCTGACGGCGGAGATGGTGGCGCCGGTGGCGCCGGCGGCTACGGTGGCTTCGGTGGCGGTGGCGGCGCCGGCGGCTATGGCGGTTATGGCGGCGCCGGTGGTGTCGGTGGTGACGGTGGCAACGGCGGTGCGGGCGGTGACGGTGGTTACAGCGAATCGGGCGAAGGCGGCGCCGCCGGTGACGGGGGTGAAGGGGGCGACGCCGGTAACGGCGGTAACGGCGGTAACGCCGGCGCGGGTGGAAACGGCGGTCCTGGTGGCTTCGCTGGCGGCGGCGGTGGTGGCGGCTTCGGTGGTCTCTACGGTGAAGCTGGGGCGGCGGGTAGCGCCGGGACCGGTGGCGCCGGTGGTATCCGCGGGGGCAGCGAAGGCGGAGAGCCAGGCGCCGACGGTGTGCCCGGCGATGACGGTATGCCCGCTTCCAACGGGAACATTGGCGGGTTCAGTCAAAATGGTCAACCAGGCACGGGTGGCTTCGCCGGCGGCGACGGTGCTTCCGCGGGTGGCGGCGGCGGCGGCGGTGGCGTTGGCGGCGGTCTGTTCGTCGGCTACGGCTCGGTGACTCTGATTGATGTGACCTTCAGCAACAACGAGGCAGCCGGCGGCACTGGCGGCGGCGAGGAGTCCGGCGAGGAAGCCGGCGAGGATGGCCTCGGCCTCGGCGGCGGCCTGTTCCTGTGTGATGACGGGCTCACCGAAGGCGGCGGAGAAGGCCTACTCCTCTGCGGGACAACGCAGGTGCAAGCTTGTGGCCTCTCCTTTAGTGGAAACCTGGCAAGCGATAGCGGCGAGTCCGCGACGGACAATGGGGATGTTTTCGGAACCATTGAAGTCCTGGGCAGCGGCAGCGACCCGACCGAGGCCTGCGATGCCGGGCCGGATGTCGACCCGCCTCCAGCACCTCCACGCCAGACCGTGCCTGTTCCAACGGTCACCGGCTGGCTGGCTGGGCTGCTCGCAGCCTTGATGGGCGCGGTCGGGCTCGGGCAGCTGAGGCGGCGCCGAGACCACTAAGCCTCTTACAGCCCGATGCTATAGATCAACCGAACGCCGGCTACCCGTGGTTCCGGCAGGTAGGCGATCACGGAGCGGCCCGGCGCAAAGCCTTCCGGGTTGCCCGGATCCACGTTGCGCTGGGCGGTCCGGATTGTGTCGTCATCCGTGAGGTTGGTGATGAAGCCGATGACCGTAAATCGCTCAAACTCCAACCCGACCTGCAGGTCAAAGAGCGTATAGCTCGGCATCCACGACAGGTTGGCCTCGTCGACGAAGCGCTTTGAGCGGTGGGTTCCGATCAGCTCCGCAAACCAGCTCGTGCCGCGATCGCCCACGAGGCCGCGGTAGAACACACTGGCATTCGCCGCATGCTCCGGGTTTTTGGCCACGGTTCTGCCGGAAAAATCCGCGCAGGCGTTCCCCGCTTCGGCGCGGGTCTGCGCCGAAGAGGTCTGGCCGTCCGGCACGCCGCAGGCCGCAAAGGCTTCGGGCGGCGAAGTGGGGGCGGGCCCCTGGACGTATTCCTCAAAGGTCGCATCCGTGTAGGCATACGCCATCCGCAGACGGATGCCGCTGTCCAGGAACCAATCGGCCGCAAGCTCAAAGCCTTTGGACTCGACGGAAGCTGCATTCACGATGCCAGGCACGGCGACGACGGTCCCGCCGGCGCCGGTTTGGTTTCGCTGCACCCCGATCTGCTGGTCCGTGTAGTCGTTGTAGAAAATTGCCCCATCGATGCGCAGCCGGTTGTCCAGCCAGTCGCTCTTGAAGCCGATCTCATAGGCGTCCACGAACTCAGGCAGATAGCTCTGGCCTTCGAGCTCGTTGACCTCGTTCGTGTTAAATCCGCCTGGTTTGAAGCCGCGCGCTGCGTTCACGTAGAGCAGCACGTTGTCCCGCCAGTCCCAGTCCAGCGTGACGCGAGGTGTCCATTCGTCATAGGACAGGGTCTCGGAGCGCGGGCAGGCCTGCACCGTTCCCGGCGGCGGTACATCAGG
>JBCDHO010000150.1:0-6580 GCA_038749855.1 Pseudomonadota bacterium | reverse complement strand
GGCAGCAGCAGCTTGGGCAGATAGACCTGCCGCATCAGCCCTCGGTTTTCCGGCAGGACCATCGCGGCAGAGCGGACTGACGCGTCAAACCATTTCCACACAACCAGACCGGTCAGCAAGGTTGCCGCGAAATGTTCACCACCCCGTCGCAGACCAAGATCGAACACGAGATAAAAAACCAACAGATAGAGAATCGGTTCAATGACCCACCAGAGGATGCCCAGATAGGAGCGATTGGCTTCCGCGCGCATATCCGCGACGCCTCGATAAACAACGAGGTCGAAAAACAGGACGGACATGCTGATCCAGGGAGCGCCTAAGCGTCGATAAATACAATTTCGTGAGGGCTTTCAGGGAAGGAATAAGTGGCGCTATAGTTTTGTTCTGGCATTGATCTGGGACTCCCGCGACACCCTGGTATGTGTCGCCTCTGCTTCTGCGAGTGTAAATCACTTTCATTTACACTCAAAGCCGAAGCATCCCTGGTCGGCATGCAAGGGAGGCCCTAAGCAGCGTAACAATGCCGGCAGCTCCGACGACGCCAATGTCCATCCTCGTCGGACTTTGGCAGCGTCGCTTAGCTCGAGTTCGGTGCCGGGCGATTGAGGTCGTCTGCAGCCTCGGCGCGCTGCTTTTCTTTTCTTTGCAGCCGAACCCGGTCCGAAAGGCGTCGCGCCTGCATAAAGTGGCTGGCGTGGGAGTAAAGGCTGCGGAGCTGGCGTCGCTCTTCGTCGCTCCCCTCGAACAGCAAGCGCTCCAGGGGGCCGGGAGATCGCTGTCCACCGGGCTTTCTGAGCACGCCCAGACCGAAACCGTGTCGGAAGGTAAAGCTGTCGAACTGTGTGGACAGGGCTTCCCAGAATTTCCAGACGCCATAGCCCTTCAAGCGCGCCTCTACGTCGTGAAAAAGGACAATTCCACCCGGCTCCACACGCGGGTACCAGCGCTCAAAGTCCTCTTTGACTGCCGCATAGGTATGTAAACCGTCAATATGGAGCAAGCCGACACTGTCATTGGAAAACTGTTCGAGCGCTTCGTGGAACCACATCTTGAGCAAATAGGTATTTTCCCGATAGTGCGTGCGCGCGTGCGTTTGTACCGCTTCAAAGACCTCCTGGCTGTAAGCCCCCGTGTGCTCATCCCCCTCCCAGGAGTCGACGGCGTAGCACATCGTGTCGAGTCGATTTTCCTGTACCGACTGGCAGAAGGTGAAGAAAGAGACGCCGTTGTGGCTACCGAGTTCAACAAAGCGCCGGGGCCCGAGCTCTGCAATCAGGTCATAAGCAAAAGGAAGATGGTCAACGAAGGCGCTCAGCTTCATACACCGCGGTTCGAAGGCCTTTTGAAGGCTCAGGGGAAAATAGATACGCACTAGCTCCTCTCCAGAAAAGGCAGCTCATTAAGGGTTTTCACAGCGCTTTCGGGCCAGGGGTCCTGAGCACTTCTGGCCAGGCGCTCGAAGCGCCGCTCCGCAAGTAGGGAACTCTCGCTGAGCACGGCCTGAGCCTGCGGAGACACGCTACCGAAATAGATGGGCTCGCGAGTCAGCGCGCGGTAGCCGCCTTGCCACAGCGTTTCGAGCTCAGCCCGGAACCGCGCGCTGACGGTGGTGCGCTCGGCGCCGGAGGTGATGCCTCCATGAAATTGATGGAAACTCGCTTCGCCTTGCAACACGAGGTAGGCGGAATCAGGTATCAGGCCGAGCGCACGATACAGATGCAGGTTCAGCGAACCGCCGCCGGCGTCATTGAAACGCGGGTCCGCACCACCGATCAGCCGCAGGTTTTCCCGCGGCACAAAAAAGCAATTGGACTCCATCATTGGCTGCATGAAGCCGTGCGGGTTTGCGCCGCACCAGACGCTGATACGCAGAAGCTCGTAGCCGTCGGCGCGCCAATCAACACTCGCCAATAAGCGATCCTGGGCGCCCTCATCGAAGCCGGCGACCGCACTCCGGTTCTGCTCCTCACAGCCGAGGTGACGGACCGGCACGCCAATGAGATGGTTCGGGAAGGCGCGTGCGCCGGCCAGGGCCATTTCAAGCACGCGGGGCGTCAGCATATGGGCACCATCGATCATGATGCCTACCTGTGCGCCCCGTGCCTGGGCGATGCCTTCGTTGAGGGCATGCACAGGACTCAGGCCCGGCTCCTCACGAAGTCGGTAGCGAAAGTTACCGTTCAGGCAATTCAGCTCGTCGCGCTCCAGCGTGTGCGCCGAGCGGTTTTCGACCACGATGACCTCGTAATCCTCAGGGTCGACATTGCGCTGGTGGTCGGCACTAAGCGTGTAGAGCGTCCGGGCCAGCTGTGTCGGCATGTCGTAGGCAACGACCACGATACTGAGCAAGGGCCTTTCCGACGGCCGATTCCCCTCCGATGAGATGGCGTCTTCAGGCGCATTCGTGGCGGCTTTTGCGTGCTTGGTTGACATGATTGCTGGCGTTTACGGAGCGATTATACGCACCTGCCGCTTGCCCTCCCTCTCCGACCGAAGCTTAAGGATGAGTGCTGCACAGCTGCGCACGCATGGGGGCGATATCCATTCTCATCAGCGCGTCTCGCGCCATGAGTTCGCGAAAAAGGATTTCGTGCTCGGCCGGTACGTCAGGCTCGTAGGGATCCTGGCTCGAACTGAGCAAGAGGTTTGAAAAAACAGCCCTCCCGCTGCCGCGTACGACGGTCGGATTGCTCGCCGCCGCAAGGTGTGGTGGCTTGAACGCGGGCTCGCGGACCTGGGCCACGAGCTGGCCGTTAACGTAGAGTTTCACGCGTTGCCTCGCTTCACTTGCCATGTAGCGCGCTGGGGGCTGAAAGTGACCGGTCACGATCACATCGTTGCACACACTGTGATCCAGCGCCGGCGCGCTGGCCTCGAGCACGCCGACCTTGAGGTTTAGCTCACGGTGCGCCTGCTGCGTCAGCGACCACACGCCCTCCTGCTCCGCATAGCCGTAGCCGGGCGCAGGCGCCTCGTGTGGGGGTATTTCCAAGCCGATCGCAAAGCCGTAGCGGTAGGGGGTCCGCGTCATGTCCCAGCCCGTGTAATGACGTGTGCCGCCTTCGCGGTCACGTTGCTCACGCACGGGAAGCACGGATTTCTCCCAGGCATGCTCACGGAAATCCCCGAGCAACTGCGAATGCAACAGCTTGTGCCGTGCTGCTACGTCTTGGTCTCCCACAGCTTGCGACTGCAAATCATAGAGTGCGGCCGGGCGCCCGAGGAGGCTCGTCAAACGCCAACGTCCATCGCCGGTGAGGTAGCCGAAAGCCGTGGCGTCCACGGCATCGACGTACTGTTCCCAAGACCGGGCGGCGCGCGCGGGTGCCTCTTGCGTTAAGAAGGGTGTCAGGTCGAGACCGTCAAGGTGATCGATCGCTGGGGCACCGGCCATTGCAAGCAATGTCGGGTACAGGTCCGTGTTCATCACCGGCCAGCTAATTTCCCGAGCACGGTCGATCTGTTCCGGCCAACGAAGCACCAGCGGCGTTCGGAGGGAACCCTCGTGGGTTTCACCCTTGCTTCCAAACCAGGGGAAATTGTTGTCACGCTCGTGATTCGTGCCGCCGTTATCGCTCAAAAATACCACCACCGTAGTGTTGGCCTGACCGCTTTCTGTCAGCGCCGCCATGAGCCGGCCAACCACCTCATCAAGCTGTTCGATCAACGCAAGATGCTTGCTCTCCGGTGTTTGCGGCCCCGAAGCAGTGAAGCGGGCCGCCGGCTGAAGGGGCGCATGGGGCGCAAAAAAGGCGTGCATAAGAAACCAGGGAGACGGATCTTCCCTGCTTTCCCGAATCAATTGCAGTGAACGCTCCGCCAGCAGGTCGGTGAGATGACCTTCAAAGCGCTGCAAGGGTCCACGACCCTCGCGCAGCCAGGGATCGAGATAGGTGGGCCGCTGCCTTTTCTGCTGCGTTGAATCGAGCGATCCGGAAAGTGACCACTGATTATGAAAACCAAAAAACGTGTGGAAGCCCTGCGCCAGCGGAAGGCTCTCTGGCCGAACCTCTCCCGCATGCCATTTGCCCACTAGATGTGTCCTGTAGCCCAGCTGCTGCAGGGCTTCCGGCAGTGTCACCAGCTCCGGCGGAATCTCCAAACCGTTGGGCCGAAAACCCAGACGCTCGGCATAGCGGCCCGTCAACAGAGCAACGCGGCTCGGCACACAGGTCGCGTCCGCATAGTGCCGACTGAAAACAAAGCTGCCGTCGGCTAGATCCCGGAGCGCGGGCGTTCGGGCATCTGATTGTGTGTTGAACAAGGTGCTGTCGTTGAAACCAAGGTCATCAGCAAGCAGCAGCAGAATGTTCGGGGGCACTCCCGTCCCCTTGTGGTCTGAACCCACGGCATCGCCGGAGACCATGGAGACGGTGTCGGCTGGCAGCGTGTGAATGGCGCCAAACAGCAGAACCATCAGGGCACCCGTGGTCTTGTGCCAGAGCAGAGGACCGCGCCGAAGATGCAGGCGGGCACGCTGTCTGGTACGAGCCGCTGCTCGCGCCGTGCGGGTGACCGCTGTATCGGCGGACGACCTGTCCGATCGTGAAAAAATGTGTCTAATGAGAATCATTCAGTGATCGCCCGGATGCGCTATTATCGACCGGCTGTGCTTCAATTTCCATGTGCCAGACCGCCCTTAGCGTCCGCTTTCGAACCCAGCAATCGGGGCGTCGATTGTGCTGAAAAAGCACCACAAAAACGCGGCTGAGCGGAGGCGAATGAGGTGTCATCGGAACGACCGAAACGTGTGATTGCCATCCTCGGTATGCACCGTTCTGGCACCAGCTGCCTCACGGGGTCGCTTCAACAGGCTGGTCTGTTTCTGGGCGATCACCACGCATGGAATCCCTATAACCTCAAAGGTAATCGGGAAAACCAGGGTTTCGTCGACCTGAACGACGCCGTGTTAGCGGCCAACGGAGCGAGCTGGGACCACCCGCCCGACCCGGTGAGCTGGCCTGGGGAGTTACAGGTGCGTGCGCAAGATCTTCTGCGCGCACACGCGGACCACCCCGTGTTCGGGTTCAAAGACCCGCGTACACTGCTGGTCCTGGAGGGCTGGAAGACGCTGGTGCCTGACCTGGAGCTCATCGGCATTTTCCGACACCCTTGTGCCGTGGCCGAATCCCTGCGTCGTCGGAGCCGAAAACCCGCCCTCGAATCCATGGCACTTTGGACCACCTACAATCGCATCCTCCTGCGCGCATGGGAGCGCTCGCCGTTTCCGTTGCTCTGTTTCGACGATGATGAAGCCACGTTCAAGGCCGCCATCCGCCACGCCAGTCAGTTCCTGAGCCTGCCGGGCAATACCGATGACGAGGATTTCTACAGCGAGGACTTAAAGCGTGCCCACACCGCTTCTGACACCGTGACCCGTCAGACTCAGCACCTTTATGACCAGCTTCGGACGCGGCGTATACGGCCATGAACAAGGACCACTCACCCAACCCAGCATTGAGCCCAAACGTGACGATGAACCACCGCAGCGCGGCGCCGAAGTTGAGCATTGTCCTGGTGGTGCACGCCATGGCTGAGCAGGCCATCAATACGATCCGTTCACTCGACTCTGCCTATCAGGCCGGTATCCATGAGGACGACTACGAAGTTTTGATCATGGAAAACCCCTCGGAGCACCTGCTCCCTGAGGACGCTGTCGAGGCGCTGCCAGATCAAATGCGCTACGTACTTCGCGAGGACGCGCGGCCGACACCGGTCTACGCGATCAACGAGGGCATCGAAATGAGTCGCGGTCACAACATCTGCGTCATGATCGACGGTGCGAGACTGGTCACGCCCGGCGTGCTCCGAAACCTGCTCCTTGGCCACGGCCTGTCAGAGCGCGCCATCGTGACCGTACCCGGCTACCATCTGGGCGAGGAACTCCAGCAGACGGCGGTGGCAAAGGGCTATTCCACCGCCGTGGAGCGCGCCCTGATGGAATCCATCGCCTGGCCTGAAGACGGGTATCGCCTGTTTGACATTGCCTGCTTCAGCGGCGCGAGCGCAGGCGGCTTTTTCCGCCCCCATTGGGAGAGCAACTGCATCAGCATGCCGCGCGCCCTTTGGACACGCCTCGGTGGCTTCGATGAGCACTTCGATTTGCCCGGCGGCGGCCTCGTTAACCTCGACACCTACCGAAGAGCGTGCGAATTGGAAGACACGCTCCTCGTCCTGCTCCTTGGTGAGGGAACCTTCCATCAGTTTCATGGTGGTGTGACGACCGGCGGCGTGGTCGCGAGCCAGCGAGACGATTACCTCGCCAGGAGTCACGAACAGTACGAAGCGCTGCGGGGCCAGCGCTTCAAAAGCCCGCAGCGGGAGAAGGTTTACTTCGGTGCGCTACCGCACGCGGTCAGGCGCTACCTTTCGCAGTCTGTCGCCAAAGCAGGTTGGGCGAGACAGCCAAGGGCCGAAAGCGGCGCATGAATTGGAGCCGTACTCATGCCGTTGGCTGATTTCCTGTCGGTCATCGTCATTCTTTTTGACATGCGCGATGAAGCACCGCAGACGCTGGCTTCGCTGAGTGTTCCTTATCAGCGCGGCCTCACGAGTGACGACTACGAGGTCCTGGTCATTG
>JBCDHO010000149.1:0-6653 GCA_038749855.1 Pseudomonadota bacterium | reverse complement strand
CTGGGCTCGACCGCCGTGTCGGCCAACGATTTTAATGAGGAAGGCGGCTGGCGCCTGTCCGCCTATCTCTGGGGTATGAGCCTCGACGGGACCGTAGGGATCGGTCCCGTGGAGCAGGACATCGATTTGAGTTTTAGCGACCTGCTGAGCGCCCTCGACATTGGCGGTGCCCTTGTCGGCCGCTACGACCGGGGTGCGCATACCTTTGTCGTGGATTTTCAGTATTACTCGCTTAAACCCGACTCGGTAGCCCTGCCTGGCCCGCTCGGCGGCGTGGTGTCCAGCGAGCTGCAGTTGCCCGTGATCAACGCCTTTTATGGACACAAGTACCGGGTTGGCAACGGCTATGCTGGCCCAAATATCGGATTCCGCTACATGCACACGGACCTGACTCTGAATCTCGACCTGCGACCTGAGGCACTACCGATGATCCGGCGCTCGGATTCCCCGGACTTCACGGACTTCACCTTTGGCGGTTTCCTCATGCAGCCGCTTGGTGAAAAGTGGGAGTTCGTGCTCCAGGGCGATGTGGGTGTCGGCGGGTCCGAGGGGACCTACCAGGCGCAGCTGATGTTCCGGTACATTACCGCTTCGGACAATCGCTGGAACTTCGGCGCCCGCATCATGGGGGTGGACTTCGACGACCGGCTGCCGAGCGGTGAGTTGTTCGCCATGGACACCACCATGGCCGGCCTGACCGTCGGTTACACCTGGGGGCTGTGAGGGCGCAGCAAAGCGCTCGCAAGACTGACCCGCCTGAAATGAGCCCGGTCGAAGCAGCGACCGGGCTTTCTTGCATCAGGGCCGGTCAAACACCGTTGAGAAAAACAGGCTGTTGAGGAACAGCTTGCTGGTGCCATACCAGTAGCCGCGGAAGTTGGGGTTGTCGGCGAACAGGATCACGCTGCCCCGGCCGTAGCGTTCCGCGAGCAGCGCAGGCGTTCCAGCGAGTGCTTCGACGTTGCTTTCCGAGGCGTAGCCCGAGTACAGGGGCTGCTGCGTGTAGGCGATCACGGTGCCGTAGGGATTGTCCGTCTTCGCCATCGGAGCCTCTTCATTCTTGTGCAAAAAGAGGTTCCGGTCCGTGTAGCCGAAGCCCAGCGGATGGGTGATGTCGAGGTCTGCGCTGAAGATGGCACCGCCAATGATGTCCACCGCATCGTCGGCGTCCATGTCTGCGTAGTCGCGGCGTTCTGTCCCCGCTTCTTCGGCATCATCTGCTGCCCCGGCGTCCTTTCCTGCGTCGTCTTCGTTCCGGTCGAGTGTGAGATCGCGGGCCCAGGACACGGCGCTGCGAATCGCTACGATTGTGCCGCCGCGGCGTGCCCACTGACGTAACTCGTCCTGCCATTCAAATTCCTGGCGGCCCCAGTTGCCGCCGGGGAGCACGACGTGGGTGTAGTCGTCCCAGTCGATGCCGTCCAGCCGGTCGCGGTGCCGCAGGGTCACGGGCATCTTCATGCGGTAATCCAGCAGGTGCCACACTTCACCCGCGTCGTAAACGCTGACGCCGCGCCCCATGACGAGCAGGATTTTGGGCTGCTCGATCACCGGGAAGGAGGGGCCCCCAACCTCGACACCTGCGGTACCGATCGCGCTCTGGCCCGAGCTCAGGGCGTGGACAACCACGCCGTCCTGTTCCGCAATCGTCGCCATCAGGGCGTGGATCGTTTCCCGGCCCACCGTTTGCCGCTCGAAGGGTACCATGATGGCGCCCCGTTCCAGCGCCTGGTCGCCCTGTGACGTGGAAACCGAAAACGGCTGCGTGGCTACTCGGGCCAACAGGCCAGCCTCAAGCACCCGGTTCAGGGCACGAGGCGCATAGTAGGCGTCCCATTCGATAACATAGCCGTAGGTCGCCGCGGCAGGCGCTTCCAGCGTCGCAGGCTCCGGGCTCCAGGCCTCGCCCTGGAGTGCGGTGCGCCCGCTAATGGCGGCCTGTGACAGTCCAAAGGCCGGGGGCAGGGTCCAGGTCGACACGTCGTAAAACGTTGCATCCTCAAACTCGTCGGCCACTTCGAAGAGGCTGCGGATCATACGGTACTGCGGCTGTGTCGTGGGAATCAGCAGGGCCTCGTCGCTCGTAAACTGCTTGCCCTCAAGCTCCACGTCCCGGGCCAGCCGATAGGTCTGGATGCGGTGGCGATTGAGCAGGTCGGCGAAGGCGTGGAGCCGGGCCTGGTCGCCGTGGGCTGAAACCACCCAGGCCTTGACCCGTGCGCCGTTGGCCTCGTCCACGGCGCTCTCGTAGAAGTCCTTCTGGTAATCGAGGTACTCCCGGCGCAGCGCGACGGCGCCCTCAATGCCCGCGACGGAGGTCCGGAACTGCTTGCGGATGTTTTCGCGATAGGTGCGGAGCCCATTGCGCGTGTCCAACTCCCGCCCCCGGGCGCCGCCGGCTTCAAACAGCACACCGACACCACCGTTCATGAGCGGGAAGGTCGAGCCCTTGCCGATGTAGTAATTGTCGAAACTCTCGCCCCGGAAATAGAGCCGCGCGTCACTGTCCAGGAATTCGGCCGGGTAGCGTGCCTGGAGCGCCAGCAGTTCTTCAGCCCGATCGGGCACCAGCGGGTTCGTGCGCGTGGGCACGCCGGGGTGGAAGTAGTAGGTCTGGTTGCTCCCCATCTCGTGGTAGTCGAGGGTCAGGTTTGGCCGCCAGTGGTGCCACTTGCTCATCCAGGCCCGTGCCTCCGGCTGTGTGAGCAACAGCCACTGGCGGTTTAGGTCAAAGCCGTAGTGGTTGGTCCGGGTTTCGCCCCAGCTGTAGTCATGCTCTGCATGCGCCGGGTCGGCGATCATGCGCTCGCCGCCGAAGCTGTCGAACCAGTGCACGCGCTTGGCGTGCCCATCCGGGTTGTAGACGGCGGTGACCAGGACCACGCTGTTGTCCAGGACCGTATCGATGGCCTCACCCTGGGCAGCCGCCAGGTAGTACACAAAGGGCACGGCCGCATCGAGGGAGCTGGCCTCGGAACCGTGAACGCCATAGTTGGCCCAGGTAATGACGGGCATGTCGTCGGTCACGGCCTGGCCAGAACCAGGTTCGGTCAGGGCGATGTGCTGCCTGCGAATTTCCTCAAGGCGCCCGTGATTCTCCGGGCTGGTGACGGCGAGGAAGATGATCGGGCGCCGTTGATGGGAGTAGCCGATGGTTTCGATGGTGATGCGGTCACTCTGCTCAGCCACGAGGCGCAGGTACTCCACCATCTGGTGGTGCCGCACCGGGTGCCGCCCCAGCTCAAAGCCGAGGAAATCTGCCGGGGTCGCCACGGCCGGATCGTAGCTGACCTTGTCCGGGTACATGACGGCGTCCGCGTCGCGAACGTCAATGACCTCCTGAGCCGTCACGGAATGAGGGCCGATCGCGAGGCAGCAGGCGGAGAAGAACAGCAGCATCCAGCGCATGGGGTAACTCCAGAAACAAACGACGGCACACGATAGCGGAAGCGCTCCCGAAATGACATGAAGCTTCCCTGTAAGATTTCCTTCGCCGGTGCGTCTCCTCCTGTGAATCCACACCGGGGATACGCCATGCCGATCCCATTAGGGGTTCGAGGCCTTGACGCAGGAGTCGCCATGAACAGCCGCAGAACCCTTTTCAGAAAGTCCAAACCGAACCGTGAGCTGGTCGAAGCGCTTAATGCGCATGCCGGCCTGGTCATCCAGGCCGCTGCGCGTGTGCTGGGGAGCGTGCATGCGGCCGAAGACGTGGCCCAGGACCTCGCCGAGAAACTGCTGCGGTCACCGCCCCGGGACGTGCGGAGCTGGCCAGCCCTGCTTAAGACCATGGCGGTCAACGCGGCCATCGATCGACTGCGCCGTCAGCGCAAGGAGCGTTCCCTGGACGATGTTCGCGAGGCGCCGGCCAACGATGATGACCCGGAGCAGCGCTTTGAACGGGCCCAGAAGGCAGGCGCGCTGAGGGCCGCGGTGGCTCAGCTTTCCGAACGCGATGCCTTGCTCTTCAGCCTGTTCTATCTGGCCGATCTCAGCCAGCGTGACATCGCTGACCAGCTTTCCATGACCCGGTCAGCGGTTGGCGTGGCCCTGCATCGCGTGCGCGATCGCCTTCGGCAGCAGCTGGCGAACACCATGGGTGCTGGAACAGCAGGGACCCCGGACCCAAAAGACCGCGGTCCCGAAACCCCAGACGCGAAAGCGCCCGTTTCCCAAAGACTTGAATCCGAAGCACCCGACCGGCGGAGGTGAAGCATGAACGACGCTACGACCCTGAACGACACCATGATGATGAACGATAAAGGCCTTGATGATTTCCTTTCCGCGGCACGTGATGACGTGTCCCAGGAGCAGCTTGATGCAGCAGCCAGTCGCTTCCGATCCCGCCTGCCCGAACCGCGAGAAGACACTCGTTCTTCGTGGCTGGGCAGCGGGTGGCGTTCTGCCGGGGCCGTCGCCGTCCTGGTGCTGGCGGTCACGCTCATGCCCCTGCTCTGGCCCGGTGCGCCGGGCGGACAGGCCTTCGCCCAGGCCCAGGCCTGGTTCGAGCGCTACCAGACGCTGCGCTTCACCATGGACACGCGCCAGGGCGATCTCGCGCTGTTCAGCCTGACGGTCTGGCATGAAGCCGATGGGCCGGTCCGCATTGAGATGCCTCCAATGACCACCATCGTGAACCCGGCTGCGGGCGAGATGGTGACGTTGTTGCCCGGCCAGGCGCCCATGCGCCAGGAACTCGCGCGGGGCCTGGCCCTGGGCGGGCGTGATGACCTGGCCTGGCTCGAAGAACTGCGGGACTTTCGGGGTGCGGCCACACGGCTGGACGAGACGCGCGAGATCGATGGACAGCAAGCGGTCGGGTGGCACCTGGAGCTTTCCGGTACGTCGCACACCTTGTGGGTGGCGCCGGATGACTTCCGCCCCCTGTTGCTGGAGGGGAGGCTCGAAGGTGGTGTGATCATGACCTCAACCTTCGCCTTCGACGAGCCCATGGAAGCGTCCCTGTTCATGGTGCCGGCCAGCGACTGAGCGTCGCGGCCGGGCTGGACAACCGTATACTGGCCTTATGAACGAGCGTCTCCTTCATGGCCAGTAGCGCGAAGGCCCCCGGTCGCGCGCAGGTCCCCAAAGGTGAGAACGCCCATGTCGTCGTTGTCGGCGCCGGCATGGGCGGACTCGCGGCGGCCATTGACCTGGCCCGATCAGGCTTACGCGTTACCTTGCTTGAGCGGGCCGAGGCGCCCGGCGGCAAGGTCCGCGCCCTGGACGTAGCGGGTCGGCAGATCGACACGGGGCCCACTGTCTTCACCATGCGCTGGTTGTTTGAAGCCCTGTTCAACGATGCAGGTGCCTCGCTGGATGAGCGCCTCGGCCTCCAGCCCCTGGAAGTGCTGGCCCGGCACGGCTGGGTCGGCAGCGATCCACTCGATCTTTATGCCGACGTCGAGCGTACCGTTGCGGCCATCGACGCCTTTGCCGGCGGCACTGAGGCGGATGCGTACCGGCGCTTTGCGGCCCGCTCTGAAGCGATTTTCGAAACGCTGGACCACAGTTTCATGCGCCGGTCCCAGCCCGGGCCCGTTGCCTTGCCCCTGTCCATGGGGCTCGGTGGGCCACGACGGCTCCTGGCAACGCGGCCTTTTACGACCCTGTGGCGCGAGCTCGGACGCTGTTTCCGGGATCCGCGCCTGCGTCAGCTGTTTGGGCGCTATGCGACCTACTGCGGTTCCTCACCCTGGGCGGCGCCGGCGACACTGATGCTCATTGCCCATGCAGAACGAGCGGGCGTCTGGACCGTAAAGGGCGGGATGCCGCGGCTGGCGCAGGCGCTTCACGAGCTGGCGCAGGAGCAGGGCGTGACGACCCGCTTTGGCGAAGGCGTTGCGCGCCTCAATGTCGCGGGGCGAAGTGTCCGGGGCGTGGTCACGGACAGCGGTGAAAAGATTCCCGCAGACGCGGTGGTATTTAACGGCGATGTGGTGGCCCTGGAGAACGGCTTGCTGGGCGATGAGGCGCGACAGGCCCTGCCACGACGGACCGGTCCACGCTCGCTGTCGGCGGTGACCTGGTCACTTGTGGCAAGGCCCCGGGGTTTTCCGCTGCATCATCACACGGTGCTGTTTGGCACCGATTACCGGGATGAATTCGACGCAATCTTTCATCGTGGAGCAGTGACAGCGCAGCCGACCGTTTACCTCTGTGCACAGGATCGGCACGACGGGTCGGCGCCCCGGCCCGAGGTTGGACAGCCTGCAAGCGAGCGTGTGTTCCTGCTCGTCAACGCGCCGCCGAAGCCCATGGACGAATCGATGGCAGCGGAGATCGAAGCGCGGACCTTTGCCTTTCTCTCCGATCACGGGCTCGAGTTCGACATTGAGGCCCGCCAACGACTGACACCGAATGAATGGGCCGAGCGCTTTCCCGGCAGTGCAGGCGCCATCTACGGCTGGCCGACCCACGGCTGGCGTGGTTCCTTCCAGCGCGCCGGCGCGCGCGGTCGCATCAGCGGTCTCTATTTTGCGGGCGGTACGGTGCATCCCGGTCCGGGTATCCCCATGGCCCTGCAGTCCGGTCGGATCGCGGCTTCTGAAGCCCTCGGCGACCTTGGGCGACGTTCGGTCGACTGAAAACCCCTGAACGTTCGGCAGACTCAGGCCGGGTCCGGGACGACCTCGTCGAGCACCTTGGCCGAG
>JBCDHO010000148.1:0-6661 GCA_038749855.1 Pseudomonadota bacterium | reverse complement strand
CTCGGCCGGCACCAGGCACGCAGCCTCACCGGCGAAGGTTTTGCAAAGGCCATTGACCTCTTCTCCCAGGCCGTTGCCCTGGACCCGGAGTACGTGCCGGCCTGGAGCGCCCTCGCCGAGGCCTACCTGGGGACCGTGAGCTGGGGCAATGCCAGCTGGTTCTCAGTCATGGATGACGCAGAGGCCGCCGTTGAGCAGGCACTGATGCTGGACCCGAACTCGGTCGACGCACTGCTGGCCAAGTCCATGATGCTCCGGTTTCAGCAAAAAGACGCAGAGGCTCGCGCGCTCGACGAGCAGGCCCTCGCCACCGACCCGATGAATCCTGAAGCCCTGCGGCGCATGGCCGACACGCTGAGGAGCACCGATCCACAACGATCGCTGGCAAACGCTGAGCAGGCCCTCGACATTGATCCGCTTTCTGAACTCATCCGCATCACGGTGATCCGTTCAACCCGAAAAGCGCTTGGCATGGGCCCCGCCAGGGAGCGCTACGAGGAATTCCTCGCGCAGGATCCCGACAGCTGGGTGCTGATCGAGCAGTGGGCGAGACTGGAAGACAATGCCGGGAATTCAGACCTGGCAATCCTTGAATTCGAAAAGGTTTTTTCCCTGCGCGAGGATGCCTACTCGGCCGCAGCGATGGCGATCCTTTACCTGGATCTGGGTGATGAAGCAGAGGCGGAGCGCTGGGCCGAGCAGGCCCGCGAACTGGGACCGGATTCGGAATGGACGAGGGGACTGACCTTCCGATTTGCCTGGTATCGGCAAGACTTCGAAACGCTGATGAGCCTGCTGAGAGCGCAAAGCGAAACCCCTCAGGGCAAGGATCCGCTTTACTACAGTGGCCTTGGGCAAGTCCTGATGGCCATGGACCGCCCGGAAGAGGCAGAAGCCGCCTTCCGTCAGTCACTGCAGATGCTGGCACCTGATGAAACTGCCATACCCACAGGCCTGGAACTTAGCGTCATCGGGGAACTCGCCTTCCTCTTGCCGCAGGGAACAGAGCGCAGTCAGCTCGTCGAACGCATCCGCGCGCGTTACGAGGCCATTCGCCTGGCAGATCCCGATTCACGGCCTGTGGCGGCGCTTGCAGCTCAAATCGCCCTGCTTGAAGACCATCGGGACGACTACTTTGCCGCTGCAAGCCGGGCCATCGATACCGGTTACCGCGGCAGGCGCTGGATGGAACTGGAGGTCAGCTATCGCGTATGGAAGGATGACCCCCGCTTCAGCGAACTGCTCGGTCGCCTGGACCAGATTGCTGCCGACCAGCGCGCAAGGCTGGAAGCGGCCAGGGCTGAAGCCGCCCACAATGCGGGTGTCTCGATATGAGCCTGTTCGCCGAACTCAAGCGACGCAACGTCGTCCGCACGGGCATCGCCTACGTACTGATCGCCTGGGTGGTCCTGCAGATCATCGACTTCACGCTGGAGCTCACGGACGCACCGTCCTGGGTGCTGCAGGTGTTCTTCATCACGGCGGCCGTGGGGCTGCCGATCGTCTTAATCCTCTCCTGGGTGTACGAGATCACGCCGGAAGGCATCAGGCGGGAGGTCGACGTCGAGCGCGCCGAGTCCATTACCCCCGAAACCAGCCGCAAGCTGGACCGGCTGATCATCGCTGCCCTGGCGCTGGTGGTGGTTGTACTGCTGGCGGGGCGCTTCATGCCTGCCGATGCGCCAGTGGGCGCCAGTAGCGACCGCGCCTCTGAAGTCGCCGTCGCAGCCGACCCGGCCGGTGAAATCGACCCGGCCACGGCGCGGACGACGGTTGATGCGCCCACGCACGACGCCCGCGCCATCGCCGTCCTGCCCTTTGTCAACCGCAGCGCCAATAGCGACGATCTGTTCTTCACCGACGGCATCCACGACGACCTGCTGACGCAGCTGGCCAAGATTGGCGAATTGAAGGTCATCTCGCGCACCTCGGTCATGGCCTACCGCGGCACGACCAAGCGCATCCCCGAGATAGCCGATGAGCTGGGCGTGGGCGTGGTGCTCGAAGGCGGCGTGCAGCGTGCCGGCGACCGCGTGCGCATCAACGCCCAGCTGATCAACGTGGCCACGGACGAGCACCTCTGGGCGGAGACCTTCGACCGGGAGCTCACCCTCGACAACATCTTCGACATCCAGTCGGAGATCACCGGACAGATCGTCACCGCCATCAAGGGGGAACTGAGCGACTCGGACCGCAGCACGCTCACCGAACACCCCACCGACAACCTCGAGGCCTGGGAAGCCTATCTCCAGGCACGCGCCGTCGTGTCAGAACCCGATTACGAGGCAGAGAAGTACGAGCGTGCCGAGGTGTTTGCTCGAAGCGCCGTTGAGGCCGACCCGAACTTCGCGGAGGCCTGGGCGGACCTGGCGAGCATCATCCTGAACCGCATCTGGATCGGCACCGATAACACGCCGGAGGCGCGTGAGCAGGCCCGTGACTATCTCGACCGCGCGCTCGCCATCAATCCGGACAGCGCCCGCGTCAAGCTGGTCGAGGCAGAATACTTCTACCGGGTCGATGTCGACTACGGCCGAGCACTCGCCTTGACCGAGGCGGCCCGCGACCTCGCACCGGGCGAGGCCCAGGTATACGAGCACCTGGGCTTCACGCTTCGCCGGCTCGACCGCTGGGACGAGTCAGTTGCCGCCTTTGAGCAATCCATGGCGCTCGACCCCTTGAACCCGCACGTTGCGACGACCCTGATCGAGACCCTCATGCTCATGAACGACTGGGATCGCATCCTGCCCCTCGTCGAACTGTGGCTGCAGCGCTCACCGAGGTCTTCCTTCCTCATCGATGTTAAGGCGCAAACCCTGGTCCTTGGCTATGGCGATGTCGCCGGCGCCGAAACCTACCTGGCGCGCACCCGCGAGGCCGGGCGTCGCCCCACGGTATTTACTGATGCCTACACCGCCTCACTCGCGCGGGACTGGGACCGAATGCTCGCCATTCATGAAGACGTCGACATCGATCCTGGACTAGCCATCCAGGGGGTAACGCCCGACTATCGGCTTGGCCTGGCGTACTGCACAGCGGGACAGGAAGAAACGGGCGCGACCTATCTCAAACGCTTCGTTGAGGAAACTGATCCCGAGGCGCTGACTGGCATCCCGGCCAAGGCCTACATGCACATAAATCTGGCCACTGCCCACGCGCGCCTGGGGAACGAGGCACAGGCTCGGGTGATGGCAGAACGGGCGCTGGCGCTGCTGGGGCCCGAGCAGGACAGCCTGTTCGGTACGCAGATTGAACGCATGTCCCTGTGGGTCTATGCCTGGCTGGGCGACCGGGACTATGCGCTTGATGGGATCGCGGCGCGCCTCGATGCGCCGGGTGGCTACCCGCGCTGGGAGCTGTACCTGGATCCTAACTGGGACTTCTTCCGCGACGATCCGCGCTTCGTGGCGCTGGTCCGCCCAGACGGTGTCGAGGCTGAGCCGTTCCGACGGATGGGCGACGGCACGTGAGTTTCATCGCTGAGCTCAAGCGCAGAAACGTCGTCCGCGTCGGCATTGCCTACGTGGTGACGTCCTGGCTGCTGCTCCAGGTGGTGGACGTGCTGGGCGACCTGCTCGGTTTGCCCCTGGAGTTTGGGCGCACCGTCGTCATCCTACTCGTCATTGGCTTTATCCCCGCATTGATCTTTGCCTGGGCCTTCCAGCTGACACCCGAGGGCCTGATGCGTGATCGGGACCTGGACCCGGCGCAGTCTGTCACGCCGGACACCTCGCGCAAGCTGGACCGCATCATCATCGCCCTGCTCGGCGTGGTCGTCGCCTGGTTCCTGCTGGACGAGTTCTACCTGGAACGCCAGGCGGCCGGTGAACCGGCGCTGGCGCAGGCACCCGGCACGGCCGAATCCTCGTCTGCCGTCGCTGCGGGCACCGAACCGCGCTCCCTGGCCGTACTTCCCTTCAAGAACACGAGCCCAGACCCGGATAACGAGTACTTCGCCGACGGCATCTCGGAAGAGCTGCTCAATGTGCTGGTTGATCTCGACGGGCTGCGCGTGCCCTCGCGCACCTCCAGCTTCGCCTTCCGCGAGGCCAGCACGGACATCCGCGCCATTGCCGAAGCCCTGGATGTGCAGCACATCCTTGAAGGCAGCGTACGTAAGGCGGGCAACGAGGTGCGGATCACCGCCCAACTCATCGAGGTCAGCAGCGATTCGCAGCTGTGGTCAGAGACCTATGATCGGGAACTGGAGGATATTTTCGCCATCCAGGATGAGATCGCCGGACACATCGTCGACGCCCTGAAGCTGACGCTGGCGCTGGAGGCAACGCGCCCCCCCACGGAGGATCTCGAGGCCTACACGCTGTACCTCCAGGGCCGCGAACTGCTGCGGCAGCGGGACCCGGACGGCCTGCGCGAAGCGGACCGGCTGCTTCAGGCCGCGACCGACCGAGACCCGGACTTTGCCGACGCCTGGGCCGCACGGTCACAGGTTCAGATTGTGCTGCCCGGCTACGTCAAGGACGACATCCGCAAATTTGAAGCGCCCGCACGTCGCTACGCGGAGCAGGCTTTGGCCATCGACCCGCAGAACCAGGCGGCGCAGCTTGCCCTGGCCCAGATCAGCAATGTGATCGGCGACGAGGCCGAAGCCATTCGCCGCTTTGAAGCCTTCGTGATCGATCACCCGAACCATTCCATTGCCCGGCTCTGGCTGGCCATTGGTCTGGTCGAAGCCGGCTACATCGACGCGGCCTACGAGCACATCACCGCCGCCCTGCGGGCAGACCCTGTCCACGCCACCATCCTGGACTGGTACGCGCGCATTGCCGGCATTGCCGAGCGGCCCGAGCGCCTGGTGGAGACGGCGGAGCGTGCGCTGCAGTTCGGCCGCCCCCAGGGGCGCGTGGCCCTGCACCAGTACTTCCTGGGCGAGGGGTCAGCGGACGATATCGCACCCTACGTTGAGGGCGAGGACGACCTGTTGTGGGGCTGGTTCCTGCGGGTGTACGCCGTGCGTGAAGACCCCGCCCTGCTGCCCGAGTCCATGGCCTGGGCCGATGAGGCGGAAGTGGCCGGCGCCGGCTTCATCGCCGAGTACATGCGGGTGAACTTCCTGGTAGCGGGCGGAGCACCGGAGGACTTCTTCGCGCAGGTTCGGAAGATCCGGCAGGTGGACGATACGGTCAACGCCCTGGTCTGGATGCCGATTGCGAAGCGCCATCGCCAGGACCCGGCCATGAAGGACTGGGTCGCAGCCATGAACTACCGCGGCCTGTGGGAGGCCCGGGGCTGGCCAGATCTTTGCCGACCCCTTGGCGAAGCCGGCTTTGAGTGTGACTGAATGAGTCTTTTCCAGGAGCTGAAAAGAAGAAACGTCTTCCGGGTCGCGCTGGCCTATGGCGTGGTCGCCTGGCTGGCCGTGCAGATCGCCGATGTCATGATCGACAATATCGGCGCCCCGGACTGGCTGTTCCAGACCATTCTACTAGTCCTCGCCATCGGCTTTCCCATTGCCCTGGTGCTGGCCTGGGCCTTCGAGCTGACGCCCGAGGGCATCAAGCGGGAGGACGAGGTTGACCGTACCAAGTCCATTACCCCGCAAACCGGGCGACGGCTGGACCGCGGAATCATCATTCTCCTGGCGCTGGTGGTGGGCTGGTTCCTGGTGGACGAGTTCATCGTCGAACCGCGCCAGGCAGCGGGGCCTGAACGCGCCGTCGAAGCCAGGGACGGAAGCGCCCCAGCCATTGTTTCGTCTTATGGCGATATAGCGCCGCCCAAGACCATCGCCGTTCTGCCCTTCGCCGATTTGAGCCAGAGTCAGGACCAGGCCTGGTTTGCGGACGGGCTCGCCGAGGAGATCCTCAACACGCTGGCGCGCACGCCGGACTTGCTGGTCACCTCTCGCACCGCGGCCTTTGCCTACCGGGACAGCACGACGCCCCTGGTGGAGATCGCCGACGAGCTGGGTGTCGATCACATTCTTGAGGGGTCTGTTCGCCGCGCCGGCAACCGGCTCCGGGTGAGCGCCCAGCTGATCCGAGCCGAGGATGGCTTCCAGCTCTGGTCGCAAACCTACGACCGGGACGAGCAGGACGTGATTGCGCTGCAGGAGGCGCTGGCGGTAGCCATCGCGACGGCCCTGGAAACCACCATGGACCCGGAGGCCCTCGAGGCGATGCTGAGCGCGGGAACCCGCAACGTCGAGGCCTACCAGGCCTATCTGGCAGGCACTGCGCTGAGAGGAAGGGCATTCGTCGAAGCGGATTTCAAGCTCAGCCGAGACGCCTACGATGCCTTTGAACAGGCGCGCACGCTGGACCCGAATTTTTCCGCGGCGCACGCCGAAGCAGCGAGTTACTGGCGCTTCGAGCTCACCATTTCGCGCCGCGGCCAATCACGCATCGATCTTGATCTTGACGAAAAGATGGCCCGGTTCCGGGAGCGCATCGGAGCGGCCATCGAGACGGCACCCAATGCCATCGACCGCCAGCGCCATGAAATGCTCCTGGCCACCGCCCAGTTCCGCGTCCGGGACGTGATCCAGCTTGCGAGAAACCTGCTCGAAGCGCGGCCCTATGACACCGACGTACTCGAGGAACTCTACAACGCGGCAGCCTGGGCTTCTGATCGCGAGGTGATGGCGGAGGCGAACGAACACGCGCTTCGCATGGACGAGCTGGGCGTGCCACTGGCGGCT
>JBCDHO010000147.1:0-6700 GCA_038749855.1 Pseudomonadota bacterium | reverse complement strand
CGTGCCGGCCACCTCGAGCCAGGGATGGCTGTAGTAGTAGGAGCCGCCCCCGGCCGGATGCTTTTGGGAGAAGCCGCGTTCACCCTGGAGCACAAGGGAGCGGTCACTGCTCAGGCGCAGCTCGGCCCGGACATCGCCCTGGGCCGCCGTTGCTCGCAGGGGAAGCCAGTCCGGACCGGTGCTTTCAAGCCGCCAGTCATCGAGCCAGGCCGCGAAGGGTTCGGCACGCGCGCCCGCCTGGCGCACGCCCTGGTGATTGCCACCCCGCGCATAGCGCTGAAACGCCTGATGGCCATCCGGCGAACTGACGGCGAAATGCGCCATGTACACCTGGTCCGCCTGCCACGGATTGTCCGTCTCGGCGGCGTCCTCACCCTGCCCCACCACCGCAGGTGACATCGCTGGTCGCGTCGATGGGGGCGTCGCCGGGTTGATGGCTGGGGTCACCTCTGGGGACACCGCTGCTTCTGTCGCCATTGCATCTTCTCGCTCCGGCGGTCTGATGGCAGTCCGGAACAGCGTCCACTGCACGCCCCAGGGACGGCCACTTTCGTCCACGAGGTTGGCGGTGAGGTACCACCACTCAATCCGGTAGTCCGGATGCGGTCCATGGTCGCGCGGAAACGACAGCACCGTACCGGGCTGCGCCTGGGCATAGGCCTCGTCTGCCTGGGCCAGGATCGCGAAGTCGTTGCCCCCAACTTCCGCATCGCTTCCACACCCGGCCAGCAGCGCCACGAGCAAGGGCAATAACCACCGCTGGCGCCGCGATTGAGGACCGTGCGCAGGCCTTGTCGAAGGAAAGCTCATACCGATTGCCACCGCAGGAGATCACCCGGCGTGGTGCCCAGCAGCCGCAGTGATGGCAACAGCACCGCAAGCAGCAGGCAGCCGACGGCTGTCCCCGCCAGTGCCAGGAAGGGACCCGGCAGCACCACCAGGGGGAAACTCCAGCCAAAGGCGACGGGCGTCACCACACCGGCCAGGTAGCCAGCCAGCAGGGCGCCGAAGGGCCACACCAGCACCATGGACAGCAGGCCCAACACGCCCCACTGCAGAAGCAGCAGCGCACCCCGGCTGCGCCGGTCCATGCCGAGGCTGGCCAGCAAAGCCTGCTGACCGACACGGTGATGGTGGATGGCGCTAACGGCACAAAAGATGCCGATCCCCGCCACGATGAGCGTCAGCAGATTGAGGGCTCGGGTCACCGAGAAGGTCCGATCGAACACGGCCATGCCGACCCCTCGAAGCGACTGCTGATCAATCAGGTCGCCCTCCTCGAGCCCCAGGGAGTCGCTGAGCCCTGCAGCAATAGCGGCCCAATCCAGGCTGTCCGGCCCATGGATCGCCAACCCTGCCGGTTCCTGGGACGGCCAACAGGCAGCATGAACAGAGGGCGCCAGCATCCATTGCGACACGGGGTTACCGTAGTCGTGATAGACGCCCAGCACCGGGAGCGATTCAAAGTCGTCACAGACCGCGACCGCATCGCCCGTGTCCCAACCGTCGAGCCGCCAGGCCCGCTCGCTCACGAGCACGCCCTCGCCGGCCGCGAAACGCGCCATGGCATCGGGCGGGCCACGGACCAGGTCAAGGCCGCGAAGAAATCGCGGGACCGCCGGCAGGTCCACCACCTCGACCACGGCGCGTGAATCGTCCGGCGTTGCTCGCTGGAGCGTCACGGCGTGGCGTTCAGCCAGCGCTGCACCCGGCGCCTCTTGCTCCAGCCATGTGACCAGGGCGCGCTGGTCCTCCGTCGCGCGGAGGTACAGCTGGGCGCTCAGGCGCTGCTCAAGCCACTGGTCCGTGGCCGTCCGAAAGCTGCCGATCATGACATTGAGACCGCTGTTGGCCACCAGCGCCAGGGTCACCGCCATCAGCGCCAGCGACGCGGGGCCCAGCAGCCAGCGACTGTCGGCCAACAGCCAGCCCAGGGCAGCCCGCCGCTCCGGCAGGACCCGCTGCAGCCCGGTGATCAGAACACGCAGTACCCCCGGCAGCAGGAGGGCCGCGCCCAGGAGCAGGCAGGCCATGCCGCCAAGCGCCAGCACCACCGTATCGACGAGGCGCGCAATGATCACCGCCAAGATCAGCAACACGACGCCCACCAGGGCAAGTTGTCGATCCCGCTGCGCCGTCGCCGCCAGGCCCCAGCCGCTGGCGCCCCGGTCGAGCAAGGGCGCGGAGAGGGCCCGGCGCAGGGGGAACAGGGCGCAAAGCACACCGGCGGCCAGGGTCATGAGCACCGGCGGCCACCAGCCGCCCGGCGTGAGCGCATCGGGATATTGAATATAGACCCCGTAGAGCTGCGCCAGCGTCTGCCCAACCCCGGGGATCAGCCAGGCCGCCAGCAGTGCACCCAGCCAGGCGCCGATCACTGCACCGAAGAGCAGGAACAGGGCCAGCTCGAGCAACAGCGCACCGCCCAGCTCGCGTCGGGAAACGCCCGTCAGCCGCAGGCGGCGCAGGAGTACGCGACGGTCCGTGTAGCTGAAGGCCAGGGCGTTGTAGACGAGGAACACGCCGACCACGAAGGACAGCAGCCCCATGGCCGCCAGGTTGAGGTGAAAGCTGCGGGTCAGCGCAACCGGGTCCGGCTGCTCATCGGCGGGCACCCACTCCAGCGATGCAGGCAGCGCGTCCCGCAGCGCACTGAGCCGGCCCGGCGCGAGCTCGAAGACCAGGATGTCACTGAGCTGTCCCTGGCTGTCCGTCAGCGCCTGTAGCGCCCCGATGTCGAGCACCAGCCGGTGACCCAGGGTCTGGCCCGGCGCTTCACGAGCGGGTGGGAGCAGCTGGCCGTCCACCAGGGCCCGTTGCTCGCCGGGCGCCAGGCCAAGCTGGCGGAGCCGCGCGGGTGCGCCCCACAACTCATAGGGCGGGAAGGAAAAGGAACCGTAATCACCGCCGTCACCGCTGGCCTGTACACGCTCACTGCCCTGGCCCGTCGGCCGCGGCATGGCCAGCCCATCGAGCCCAAGGAGCTCCAGGCCCTGCCCGGCTTCGCCGATCACGACGCGCCGAAGCAGCGGCGCCAGCTCGTAGAAGCCCGCGAGACGCAGTTGCAGGTAGTCCCGCTCGTCGATCAGGTCGCCGCCGTCGGTAGGGCGAAGCCGCCCCGTGGGCCCGGCACCGAGCAACTGCTCGCCTTCTGCATAGCTGGCCCGCGACTGCGCATTAATAACCTGCGTGCCCACCAGCAGCACGTTGGCCATGATCACGCCGGCCAGGAGAAACACCGCCTGCACCGGGTGCCTGCGATAGTGGCCGAGGAGACAGCGCAGGAGAAAAATCAAGGCGCAGCCTGCCGGGAATGGCCACCGCGATCGGTTTCCAGGTTCTCTTCCAACGGTTCCACCCCGTTCTCCGAATCCGGCGTGTGCAGCGTCCCGCCTTCCAGTTGGAGTGCGCGCTGGGCGTAGGCGGCCATGGCCCGGCTGTGGGTCACCAGCAGCAGTGCCGAGCCGGCCTCTTCCACGAGGCCCGCCAGCAGTGCCATGACCCGGTGACTCAGGCTGTCATGCAGGTTTCCCGTGGGTTCATCGGCAAACACGATCCGGGGACGATGGGCCAGCGCCCGCGCGATCGCGACGCGCTGCTGCTGTCCGCCAGACAGCACCTCGACAGGACGGTCGAGGAGCGCCTCGAGCTCCAGCGCCTCGACCAGCTCCCGGACCCAGGGATCGTCATCGGGCAGTCGGTTCAGGCGCCGCGGAAACAGCAGGTTAGCGCGCACGTCCATGCCCGGCAGCAGGTTGAAGGCCTGGAATACGAAGCCCAGGTGTTCACGACGAAGGCGCGCCAATTCCGGTTCGCTTGCGCTGGCCAGGGACAGGCCCATGAGCTGGACGTTACCCGCATCCGGGCGCTCCAGGCCGGCCGCAATCTGCAATAGCGTGCTCTTACCGCAGCCGCTGGCGCCGAGCAGGGCCAGGCTTTCACCGGCCGTCAGCGCCAGGTCCACACCATCGAGCACCAGGAGCTCTGCCTCGCCATCGTGGTAGGCCTTGCGGATACCGCGAAGCTCAAGCAACGACCGGCTCCGCCAGTTCGAGTGCCTCCAGCAACCGGGGGATGCGCTTGCGCAGCGGAAAAAAGCCGCGACCGGCATGGGGCCAGACCAGGCGGTCATAGGGGCGCACGTGCTGGCGAAGACCGATGCCTGCCTGACCCAGCAACGGCTCGAGCTGGTTCAGCGCATCGGCCGTTGGACCGTAGGGCACGAACATCGTGCCCAGTTCCTGCAGTCCCTGTTGCTCGGCCCAGGCGGCCAGCGCCGAGATCGTGTGCTCGTCAAAGCACGTTGCGTCTGGCTGGTCCCGGCGCCTGCAGGCATCGGCCACGCAACCCTTTGAGAAGGCGTGCACGGTGGCGCTGACCTCGCCCGGCGACCGCCCGGCGGTTATAGCCAGGCCGGCCAGGGGCACACCATCAGCTGGCATCGTCGCTTCCAACCGCACGTCCTCGTCGGTCACCAACCACCCCTGGCGTGTCGTTCTGCCCAGCTTGTGGCCCGTCGCTGCGCCGGCGCCGGTGCCTATCGCCCCCGTCTCAAGGCCCGCAGAGGCCCCAGCTGGCCAGCTCAAGGCCGTTTTTTCCGGCAGTTCGGTCTCGGTCAGAGGCTCAGCAACCGGGGCCAGCCCGGACCCCGGGTCGAGCCGGCCGTCCGTGAAGCGCAAAATATTATCTCGTCGTGCCAGGTAGGTCTTCCCCCGCGTATGCAGTCCGGACACCCAGCGCCAGCTCAGCGTGTTGGATGCGGGATCTCCATCGAGCAGGTAGCGAAGGAAAAAATCCGCGCCCAGGGCCCAGGGAAGCCGCAGTGTGAATACCCAGATGCTCGCAAACCACATGCGGGCATGGTTATGCAGGTAGCCGGTCTCCACCAGCTCCCGGGCCCAGTGATCAAAAGCCGCATTGCCCGTCTTGCCGGCCTCGGCGTCGGCCAGCGCAGCCGCCAGGCCCCGATTGGCTTCCGCTGCCGCGTAGCCCGCCTCGACGGAGGCCTTGTAGGCTCGCCACACACCGGGATGTTGGGCCAGCCAGCCCCGGAAGTAAGCGCGCCAGAATATCTCGTCGATAAACTTCTCCACCTCAGCCCCTGTATGGCGCTCAAGCACGGCGGCGAGCACCTCGGTTTCCAGCAGTACACGGTGCCGGAGCCAGGGTGAGAGGCCGGACACATTGTGGTGCGCGCCGGCGCCGCGATCGAAGTTTCTGCTGCGCGTGTAGCGCTGACCTGCCCGGGGCAGGAAATGCTCAAGCTGCTTCAGGGCGGCGGTGCGGGTGGGGTCGAACATCGCGGGGCTCCCGGGGTTGGGCTGCGAGCGCAGAGCATGGGTGAAGGTCAATGAAACACCCGTGAACCGGGGCGAGCGCCCGTCGGCCCCACCAATCGATCGGTCGGCTTTGCCCCTTTAACCCGTTCTGCCCCTGCCGTCCTGGTCGTCCCTGCAGTCCTTGCTGCTTTCGCCGCCCTCGCCGTCCTTCAGTCTCTGGGCAGCGTCGGTCCCAGCACGCCACGTCGGTGCCGCTGTGGTGTCATCCGTTCGATGGACTGGAACAGCACGCGATCGGACTCGGCAAGCAGGCGCTCGAAGCGTGCCGTGTTGAGGTCCTCCCACTGCACCAGCACCAGCTCCTCGAAAAACGGCGCGAGGGCCGGGGAGACCGGTAGCAGGAAGGAGTCATGGACCACGAGGGTGACACCGGGAACCATCGGGACGCCCGGTGCCGCCTGGTGTCGGAGGCGACGCACACCCTGCCGGCGGACCCGCTCCGTGCGCTCCATGCCCAGGGATTCCACCCCCTCACGGACGGCGCGCCAGCGAAGGATGGGATGGCGCTGCTCAAGGCCGAGTTGCAGGGCGAGGTCGGACAGGGCCAATTCCTCTGCCGTCGGAACCAGCGGCGTTCCTGCCCAGGCCCCCGGCAGCCAGGCCTCGAACACCGCTTCAGGCAGCAGCCTGGCGCTGTCGGCAGTCCAGTGCGTGTCCGCCGCGTAGTAGGCCAGTGCTTGCGACTGCCGGGCCTGCGCGCGCAGGGCCGGGGCCAGGTCAATAAATTGCTCCTCCAGCGTCTCTGTCATGGCTGCAGCAAAAAGCACCCGTCGGGCCTTCGCGCACCGGCCCCACGCCTCGAAAGCCGGTGGCAAGCGGTCGCCGTGGACAAAAAACTTGTCCGGTACCGTTACCCACAGCAACGGTTTTTCTGCCAGCAGCTGCTTGAGCCGCTCATTGGCGCGTCGCGCGGACTGCGCCGGGTTGGTCCAGCCACACCAGGTTTGCAGCGTCGGACGCAGGAACAGGACGTCGTCCTCACCGAGCACCACGCGATCGACCCGCTGTTCCCCGAACCCGTCGATCCAGAGCCAGCGACGAAGATCGACGGCCGTCTGGCGCAGGGGGAGTCGCTGGACCAGCACCTGGTCCAGGCGTGCGAAATAGTCCGCCGACACAATGGCCTCTACGCTCGGCGCTGGCCAGGGCAGCTGGGCCCGATTTTCCAGCGTCGCCGGGCGCACGCCCACCAGCAGCGCCAGCAGGGGCGCCGTCAGAAGCGCGAGGAACAGGATGAGTCCGGAGCGTCGCATGGGCTAGAACTGAAAGTACAGGAAGGGGCTGAAGGTGCCGCTCAGGGCCAGCACCAGCGCGAGGGGAAACAGGAACATCAGCACCACGCCGGCCGCCAGCGCGCGCGG
>JBCDHO010000146.1:0-6702 GCA_038749855.1 Pseudomonadota bacterium | reverse complement strand
GTACAGCTCGCGACCTTCGACGCGGTCTGGGACCAGGTCCGAACCCAGTACTTCGACTACGCGCGCATCGAGGAAGACTGGTTGGCAGCGCGCGAGGAACTGCGCCCCCAGGCCGCCGGCACCAGCGCGCAGGAGCTTCGCAGTCTCCTGAACGGCATGCTCGAGCGAGTCGGGGAATCCCACTTCCTCGTGCTGCCTTCGACCGAACTCAGCGCGGATGATGTGCGCAGCGCGAGCGCGGCGGCAGAAGAAGCGGACGCGACGCCGGACAATAGCAACGACGATTCAGGCGCCGACGCCGAGGAACCCGGCCTTCGCGCGACGGGCGTGAGCGTTCGCCTCGTTGAAGATGCCCTGCTGGTCAGCCAGGTGGGTGAAGCCAACGAGGGGCGGATTCAGCCGGGCTGGGAGCTGACCGCCATCGGCGAGGCGCAGCTGGACGAACCGCTGGCCTCCGTACTCGAAACCCCCGAGCCCGACGCCCGCAAACGCGCTGCCCTGTACCTCGAGTTTTCGGTCAACAGCCTGATCGGCTACCCCGCCGAGCCCGATGACCTCAGCCTCACCTTTGAAGACGCTGGAGGCAACTCAAAAACGGTTTCCATTGATACGTCACCGGAGCCCGTCGACGTTTTCCAGCTCGGCAACCTGCCCGACATGGCTTTCGAACACGAAACGTCGATTGTTGAAACCGCCGGTGGCTGTATTGGCCAGCTGAGCTTCACCGCCTGGGTGCCGCAACTGATGGACGAGTTCCTGGCCTCGCGCGATGCTCTGTTCGCCTGCCAGGGGCTGGTGATCGACCTGCGTGGCAACCCGGGCGGCGTCATTACCACCATGATGCCCCTGTCCTCGCACCTGTTCAGTGAGATCACCTTGCTTGGGCAGCTGAAGCGCGAGGACGGGCGTATCGACTTTCGGGCCTTTCCGCGCGTCGTGGACGATGCCGGCAACCGGATCACACCCTACTCGGGGCCGGTCGCCATCCTGGTCGATTCGCTGACCGCCAGCACGAGCGAAATGTTCACCGCCGGCATGCAGGCGCTGGGGCGGGCGCGCGTGTTCGGCACAACGTCGTCTGGCATGGCCCTGCCGGCGCAGATGCTGCCACTGCCCAATGGCGATCGCATGATGTACGCCTTCGCCGACTACATCGACGGCAAGGGGCGGCGCATCGAAGGCATTGGCGTCATACCGGACGAAGCGACGCCGCTGAGCCGCGACATCCTCCTGGCGGGCGAAGACCCGACGCTACAGGCGGCGGTCTCGTGGCTGCAGGCAAGCGCGGACGCGGGGCCTTGACGCCCCCTACCCCGACTTTCTGCACCTGACAGGCCGGGAATTCCTGCACACAATACTCACCTTATTGCGCGCACACTGACTAATTGAGCCCCATCATTGGCCTTATCCCAGGGAGACTGACCATGAAAACCCTTCGCACCCCCACCATCCTGCCCACCCTCCTACCAATTCTCGGCCTGTCGCTGCTGTCGTATTCCGCGTTTGCGGACAGCGAGCTGCCGGACGCACGGAGCCTCGTCGAAGCGCATCTCGCCGCCAGCGGCGGTAAGGAAGCGCTAAAGCTGCAGGGCGACTCCTCGATGACCGGCCGCTTCCTGATGCCGGCCGCCGGCATGCAAGGAAACCTGAAAGCCTACTCAAGGGGCGCCAGCGAGCGCGTTGTTAACATCGAGCTCGAGGGCATCGGCTCCATCCAGAGCGGTTACAAAGACGGCAAAGCCTGGTCCATGGACCCGTTCACCGGCCCGCGCTGGCTCAGCGGCGTAGAGCTCGACATGCAGGTCGAGACAAACGAGGTCGGTGCGATGCTGCGTACGGACGAATACGTCGAATCCATGCAAACGGTGGGCACCGCCGAATTCGACGGCAAAAGCTGCTACGAGGTCGCCATCGTATGGAAATCCGGCCGCGAGTCGGTCGACTGCTACTCCACCGACACGGGCTTTATGCTGGCCCAGTCTGCCACCATGGAGTCCGCCATGGGCAGCGTGGAAACGGTCATGGTCTTCAGCGACTACGAGTCCATTGAAAGTGGCGGTGTCGAGATGTCATTTCCCATGACCACGACCATCAACAGCATGGGGCAACAGCAGCAGATGATCATCGATTCGATCGAGATCGGCACCCCGGCCGACGAGGTGTTCACGCTGCCGCCGGCCATCGCTGCCCTGCAGGAAAGCGCGGACGGCGAAGCGGCTGCGATGGACTAGCCGCAAGAGGCTTCAACAAAGCGGTCGTGCACGTGCGGAAAACCGCACCTGCACGGCCGCTTTATCTTTAGGCGCCCGCGCTTTGCTGCGGCGCTGATTTCTTGTGATCAAAAGCCCCCAGGAGCCGCGTTTGTGCGTAAACTATCCACATGGATAGTCCACGCGTATTGATCATCGGTGGTGGCTTCGCGGGCCTGGCCGCTGCCAAGGCCCTGAAGGGTGTAGAAGCCAATGTGGCGCTGCTGGACAGGCAAAATCACCATGTCTTTCAGCCCCTGCTTTATCAGGTGGCCACCGCCTCTCTCTCGCCGGCGAACATCAGCGCAGCGATTGGAAGCGTGCTCGCCAGAACGGCGCACTGCCAGGTAGTGCTTTCCACGGTCACGGGCATTGATCCGGAACGCCAGCGCGTCCTGCTCGATGAAGGTTCTGTTGCCTACGACGATCTCTTGCTCACCGTCGGTGCACGCCATGACGATTTTGCTACTGACGGGTGGGAGAACATCGCGCCCGGCCTGACAACGACTGAGGACGCGACAGAAATCCGTCGGCGCATGTTGCTGGCCTTCGAATTAGCCGAGGACACCCCATGAACCGAGCTGCTGGCCAGGCCCGCGAGCGGTTGCTCAGCAGCGCCACCGAACTGTTTGCCGAGCATGGCAAGAACGACGTTTCCGTGCGCCAGATCGCCGATCAGGCTGGGGTAAGCCACGGCAGCATCCGCTACCACTTCGGCAGCAAGGACAAGCTTTATGAGCAGGCCGTGTCCCAGGTGGACGGCTTTCGAAAAGCGACGCCAACGCCCGTGCAAGCGCCGCCGCTCATGAGCCGAAGCAAGGCAGAGCGCGCCCTGCGAACCATGATCACCAAATTCACCGCGTTTCAGGCCAGGCTCGGTAAGGACCGAGTCGCGGCGGAAGGCATGATGCGCACGGAGGTCACCCAGGATGGCGGCCCGGAACCGACGTTCTTCAACGGCATGATCCGACCCGGCCATAATCGCATGAAGCACATCATCCAAAGCCTGCGACCGGATATTCAGAACGACAAGACCCTCGAAATTCTCGCCTTTAACGTGATTTTTCAGTGCCTCATGGTGCGCATTGGGCAGGGTACGATTCTGCGCCTCTTTGAAAGCGATCGGCTAACGGACGAGGATGTCAGGCAGATTGCCGAACTGATCTATGCCACAACTCTCAACGGCATCGACGGCCTGGCTGGGACTGCCGGCCTGGATCGCTAAGCCATGGATTCGGAAGTTCATCACTCGGCTGCTGTCCCCCGGGTTGCTGCGTCCACGGTCGCAGCCCTGGTGTCCTTCGCCCTTTCCAAGGGCTTGACGCTCGATGAGATCGAACGTCGTTCGGGTATCTCTGCCGCGGACGTGGTCGATCCGGAATCTCGCATTCCAGACACTGCCGTTGAACAACTCTGGCGAGCCCTCGAGCGACGCTGCCCCAAAGATCTTCTGCCAGTGGAGATGGCACGTGCTGCGTCTCTCTCGTTTTTCTCCGGGCTGGCGCACGGGATGCAGTTTGCACGCAATCTGGAGGAAGCGCTGAAGCTGATGGTGAAGAATCGTGCCTTACTGAGCGATCGGGTCGTCATGAAACTGTCGAAGCAGGGCGGTGAGGCCATCGTCGAGGTATACCACCCCCAGGACATGGCCACGGATGGACGCCTGAACATGACCGCCATGCTGCTCGCCGTCCGACTCATCCGTGAACGACTGGAGGCCGGTCATTGCCTGAAGCGCCTGGAGTTTGCTTATCCTGCCCGCGGCGAAAGGCGCGCGCTTGAGGCCGAGCTTGACTTGCCCATTCGCTTCACCGATACACGGACGGGTCTGGTGTTTCACCGTAAGTGTCTGTCCGAACCTCTGAAGTACGGAAACCTCGAGCTTTTTGCGCATGTCGACCGGCACTTTCGCGAGCTTCGAGAGCGAGTCAGCGGTCGCGGCTACCCCGGCTTGTTAGGGCAGCTGCGTCAAGCGGCGATTGAGGCGGTTGCTGTCGGCGACTATTCGGTGACCGGCCTGGCCAATCGGGCCAGACTGTCACTCCGTTCGGCGCAGCGCATTGCCAGCGACCAGGGCCTGACTCTTCGCCAGCTTATCGAAGAAGTGCGCGAAGACACGGCGAAGGAGTTTCTGTCGACAAGTTCTCTTGATCTGGCCACGATCGCCAGCCTTGTCGGCTACTCCGATGACCGGGCCTTCCGGCGCGCCTTCAAGCGCTGGACCGGGCGCTCGCCTTCTACCTACCGCGCTGCCATGCGCGATCGCTGAACCGCGCCCCTAAGCTGGCTAGGCCGGCGGGTCGGTCCGTGGGCGAAACAGCAGCAAGGGTGCCAGGGCCAGCAACACCAAACCGACGAAATAGACGGTTTCACTGATGACGCCGTAGACGTTGGCGAGCAAGGTCCCCGCCACCATGAAGCCGTGGGCAAACGTTGCCCAGGCCAGGCTTCCCAGGAACAGCCGGAGCGACCACGCACCCTGCCCCTTCAGGCGCCAGAGGAGCCAGCCACTGGCCGGCAAGAACAACAGCAGTGACGTCAGCAGGCCCGGGTTGTACTGCCCCTGGGCGAGGGCGGCCAGCACATGAACGAGCCCATTCACAAGAACAAGATTCAACATCGCATAGAGCAGGAATCGGTGGCGATCGGCGTAGACAACGGCCAAAAAGCCCACGAGCCAGACCAGCGCCGTATTGATCACAAAAATTCCCGCCGGGGAGAGCGGCTCGCTGTCATCGGGCAAGGCGAGGCTCTCGATAAGTAGCTGATTAACCACCGCATGAAACGCATAGGGCCGGCCCAACAGGTCCAGCCAGTGTTCCTCGAACTGGTGTGCCAGATAAAGCAGCAGGAGCAGCAAAGCCATCCAACGGCTTGCCGGCTCGCTCTGGCTCGTCCCGCTTTGGAAGGCGAAAGCGACACACAGGATCATCGGCGCTGCAAAGGTACCGAGCTTCATCCAGTGCTCGATCAGAAAAGGCTGCTGGCCCAGCGGCAACCAGAGGAACAGAAACACAGCAGTCAGCGCCAGTGCTTGACGCCAACGTGGTGTTTGGATTGCTGCCATGGTGCTTGCTCCGGCGTCTGTCCCGCCCTCGATCTTTCAAAAGTGTGCCATAGGCTCCAGCTAAGCACGGTAAGGAAGCGTTCGCGTCGCGTAATGTCCTGTGGCCGCTTTTCCGGTCCTTCTCTGAAACGCCCCGACTGATTACGGTCGGTCTTTCCGGGGGGAACGGAAGCTTGCATCGCAAGACCATGAGCAGTGATTGCACAGTTCGCGCCGCAGCCGACAGGCACGCTGTCGGCACGTCTTATCTCCCAGCGCTGCGCCTCGCACCGCTCGGCATAGCCGCCGCTTTGATCCTGTCCGCCTGCACCACCGTGGGCCCGGATTACGTGACACCGGATGCACCGGTAGCTTCAGACTGGCAATCCACCGAGTTCGAATCCGATGCAGCGGTGAGCAGCGCTGCAGACGAGACCGGCTACAGCGCCTGGTGGACCGCCTTTAACGACCCGGTGCTGGACGAACTGGTCACCCTGGCCCGCAGCCAGAACCTTTCGCTCCAGGTGGCAGGCCTGCGTGTGCTCGAGGCCCGGGCAGAGTTGGGCATTGCCGTTGGAAACCTTTACCCGCAGTCCCAGAGTGCGCGCGGAGGTGTGACGCAATTCGAACTAAGCGACAACCAGGCGAACTTTGCGCCCGGCCTGTTAGACACATCATATCGAGAAGCAGACCTGGGTTTTGATGTCGGCTGGGAGCTGGACTTCTGGGGGCGCTTTCGCCGCGCCATCGAAGCCGCGGATGCCTCGCTGCTGTCCGAGGTCGCGGCCTATGAGGACGTACTGGTCACCCTGGCTGCGGACGTCGCAACCACCTATGTGCTGGTCCGGACCTTTGAAGAGCGTCTGCGTCTGGCGCAGAGCAACGTCGATATCCAGGCCCGGTCCCTGCAGATCGCCGAGGTCCGCTTCAGAAACGGGCTGACCACGGAGCTGGATGTGCAGCAAGCCCGCAGCCTGCTGGCGAATACGCAGGCCGCCCTACCCTCGCTTGAGCTTGGCCTCCGGCAAACGCAACACGCGCTCAGCGTCCTGCTTGGCATGCCGCCCTCGGACCTGGCCAGCACCCTTACTCAGGGCCCCATGGCCATTCCAGCAGCACCTACCCAGCTCGCCCTCGGCATGCCGGCTGACTTACTCCGTCGTCGGCCGGACATCCGCCAGGCTGAGCGCCTGGCTGCCGCCCAGAGCGCGGCCATCGGACTCACGAAGGCTGATCTTTATCCTGCCTTTTCCCTAACCGGAAGCGTCGGGCTACGCGCAGGGGATACATTCGGCGGAAGCCTGAGTGATCTTTTCGATTCGGACAGCCTTGAAGCGAGCTTTGGGCCCTCCTTTTCCTGGAACATCCTCAACTACGGACGGATCAAGAATGCGGTACGTGCTGAAG
>JBCDHO010000145.1:0-6739 GCA_038749855.1 Pseudomonadota bacterium | reverse complement strand
GAAGCCGCCGATGATCAGCAAGGCCACAGCCGGAAAAGCCCAGGCCCGCCTTACCTTGGCCATGAACACAATCATGAGCACGCCGCAGCCGAGGGTCGCGAGCAGTTTGAGCGTCTGCTGCCCCTCCGCGAGGTGGGTAGGTAGCTGGGCACTGATCGGTTCATCCACGGTGACAAACACCGCGGCATCCAACAGCAGCCAGCCGACGCCCGCCATGAAGCCGCAGATCACGGGAAACGGCAGCAGCTCAAGCAGCCGCGCCAACTTCAAATGCCCCACGAGGACAAACGCTACTGCGACCGTCAACGACGTCAGGGCCATGAGGGCCAGCATGGTTGAAAGCCCCCGTGGACCGTCAATGTCGGGACCGAGATGCGCCGCGAGCAGGGAAGCGGCGGATGCCAGAATCACCACACCCTGCTCATCAACATTGGCAATGTGTACGCGGCTGGCGCTGGTCAGGGCAACAAACAGCCCGATCAGACCCCAGCCCAGCAACAGCAGGGTTACCGCCAGGGGCAAGAACGGCGACAGTGCGCCAGCAAAAAGGATTGACGCGAAACCATAACCCCAGAGGGCGCTGTCCACGCCATCAAAAACACCGAGCACGGTGTCGGACAACCAGCTTTTGCGGGGTGCGGGGGAATTCGCCATGGGGGTTTTTGTGCTCCGGAAGCCGATCCCTGGCCCGTGTCTTGTTCGTACCTTTTGGTTAGCGTTCTCGGTCCCGGTAGCGGCGACACGCCGCGCCGAACGCCCGGAACAGTGCCAGGGAGACGGAATTATCCCGGACCTGCCACTCGGGGTGCCATTGTACGCTGAGATTGAACCCGGGTGCGTCACGGACCACGAAGGCCTCAATGAGCCCATCTTCAGCCCGGGCCTCAACAGCCAGCTCCTCGCCCAGGCGGTCAACGCCCTGGGAATGCAGCGAGTTCACCGCGGCGCTGCTGACGCCGGTGATGTCCGCCAGCACGCCACCGTTTTCGAACTGAACCTCGTGGACCGGTCCGTACTGCACCTCAACGGGGTCTTCCGGGTTTTCCTTGTGCACGCGATGGCCGTCGACCTCGTGCACCTTCTGGTGGAGCGTCCCTCCAAAGGCGACATTCATTTCCTGGAAGCCACGGCAGATCGCAAACAGTGGCATGCCCACGCGAATGGCCGCCGGAATCAGTGCCAGCGAGGCCAGATCCCGTTCCGGATCGTGCCAGGTGCCCGGTTCGCTCGGATCACCCAGGTAGTGGGCCGGCTCGATCATCGAGGGACTGCCGGTCAGCAGCAAACCGTCCAGGCGATGGAGGATCGCCAGCACGTCGAAGTCGTCCGCCAGCGATGGCAGGGAGACCGGATAGGCCTCGGCACCGTCCCAGACGGCTTTGAGGTATTTCTCCCCGACCATGTGAAAGGGATGGAGCCCGACCATCCGCCGATCGGAAACAACGCCAACAAGCGGATGCTCGGTGGTCATGCCGCGCCTCCCGTGCCCACAGGCTGCCCGACATCCTCAGCACGATTGCCGGCCGATGAGCGCGCAGACCTCGAGGGGTCGCTGGCAAATAGGCAGAGAAACTCTGTCGCCAGCGTCGCACCGGCGAAGGCCGTGATCTCACCCACATCATAGGCGGGCGCGACTTCGACCACGTCGGCGCCGACGAGGTGCAGACCGGCCAAGCCCCGCACGATCTCGAGTGCCTGGTGACTGCTCAGGCCGCCACATACTGGCGTGCCGGTTCCGGGCGCGAAGGCCGGGTCGAGGCAGTCGATATCGAAGGTCAGGTAGACCTTTCGATCACCGACCACGTCGCGGACACGGTGTACGACCTCGTCGGTGCCGTATTCATGGACGAAGCGGGCATCAAAAATGTTGAAGCCGAGCGGATCATCATTGGTCGTGCGCAGGCCAATCTGCGCCGAGTGCGCATCGTCCACAATGCCATCCTGAACGGCGTGCCAGAACATGGTGCCGTGATCGATCCGTCCTTTTTCGTCCGCCCAGGTGTCCGAGTGGGCGTCGAAGTGCACCAGGCTTAGCGGGCCATGGTGCTTTGCATGTGCCTTGAGCACCGGGTAGCTGATGAAGTGGTCGCCGCCAAACACCAGGGTCCTTACGCCGGCAGCGACCACGGGCTCGATGAAAGCAGTAATCTCTGCCGGCACATCCGCCGGGTACCCATGGTCGAAGGGACAGTCGCCGTAGTCGATGACTGCGAGTTCCTCCAGCGGGTCGATGGCCCAGGGCCAGGGCCGTGCCCAGACCAGGCTGCTGCTGGCTGCACGCAGCGCCCGCGGCCCGAAGCGTGCGCCCGGCCGATTGGTGGTCGCCGTGTCCAGGGGCACCCCAATCACGGCGACATCCACGCCCTCCAGATCGCGCGTAAAGCGGCGCCGCAAAAAACTCTGTGCCCCGGCGAAGCTGGGCGCATGCTCCACGAGTCCACGATGGCCTTCGCCGGTGAACGCATTGTCCCAGTCTCGACGGTTTGTCATGTCGTTGCCCTCATTTCGTACATTTTCTCAAAGTCGCTCCCGGGGCGCGAGCCACAGAACCCGCTCCAGGAACGACGTTGGCCCGCCGTGGGCTATCATGAACCCGTGACCACTTCGGCGACACCATGGCTGGCCCTGACTCCGGCTCCGCACTGAACACGCCGGCCGGCGCGCCGACGCGACTGCGCTCCCCCAATGCGGAGCGGCGGCACCGCCGTGCCCAGCTCATCAAGTGGACCGTCTACACGCTGCTGTTGCTCAATGGCGCCTTTTACCTCATCGAAGAAATCCAGATGGCAGCGCATACGCTCAAGCACGGTGCTTCCCTGTATGAGTGGACCGAGGCTTTTGCCACCACCATCGACAACCTGGCCTGGTACGGCCTGCTGCTCATGTTCGAACTCGAGACCTACGTGCTCGAAGACGAGGCCTGGGAGCGACCCTGGGTCACCTGGACCCTCCACGGCGTTCGCCTCCTCTGCTACGCGATGCTGTTGCACACGGTGGTGGCGCGCACCACCTCGCTCAACGACGCCTGGACGGCGCCGCCCCTGGACGGCGTCACCAGCGTATGCCAGGTCGCCGAAGACGGTCTTTCCTGGGGATACAACTTCGAGTACGAGGAAATCACGTCGGAAAACTGCGGTGAATTTTCAAGCGACTCGTCCTTTTATCGGCTCGATCCGCTGGTGATCTCCGACCGGGAAGGGCTTGCGATGGAGAAAAAGCAAACGGCCGTGGATCTCTCGGATGCCCTGGTGTGGCTTCTGGTTATCTGGGCCATCGAGCTGGCGGTCTGGCTCCAGAACCGAAACATTACCGGTGGCACCGCCATGGCGGTCAGCCATGCGGCGCGCTTCCTGTACCTGGTGCTCTTTGGCCATGCGATTTGGTGGATCTACACGGGGCATTATGTCTACGCCTGGGATCAGACCCTGTGGATTCTCGGCTTCTGGGCCATCGAACGGAACCTCTCCGAATGGCGGGAAGAAATCGTTGGGGATTCGGCCGCTCATCCTGCGCCCCTTCAGCCGTCCGACAACTCGCCGATGGCCCGGTAGGCCTCATCAATGGCCACGTGCGTGTAGGCATCCGCCGCTGCGTCCGCATTGGCCATGGTGATGTTGCCAAAGGGCTTGCTCGCAAGCTGGTGCGGGTAGGCGCCGTCATCAAACGCCGGATCCCAGAGATCCGTATAAAAGTAGGCGTAGCCGTGGGGCCACCGGTTCACGGTGACCGCCAGCACGTCCCGCCTGACGTCCAGACCGTAGGGCCCATACAGCCCGTCTAGAACGCTGCGAACCTCACGCTCATAGTCCTCGAAGGTGAGCGCCAGCATGCGGCTGCGTGACGCGCGCAGGCGCTCCTTGAGGGTATAGTCACCGGCCGGCGCCTCCAGCGACCCCCAGAACACCAGGTCAATGGGCCCACCCTCGTTGTCCAGCGCGCCCTGGGCGTACCCCCCGGCCGTGTTCCCCCGCCAGCGATAGATCCGCGAATGCATGCGTCCCGGACACTCCACGGAGCTGGTTCCAGAGCGGCGCACGGCCTCGTCGGTCCGCAGCAGTACATTGGTCAACAGCTGCGGGCTCTTGACCTGGTAACGCTGCGCTTCACGCTGCGCCTCGGGCAGGTCGGGGCACAGGTAAGGAATAATGCTGTGATAGCAGGCCATAACGCAGTGCCGCGCTGTTACACCCAGTGTTTTGCCGCCGCTGGCATAGTTGACGGCGACGCCATCGGGCGTGTTCGACACATGCACCGCCGTCGCATTGAGACGCAGGCGGACCGGGTGCGATGCCCGGTCGAGCTGGCCGTAATCAAAGTCGGCCACGGCGATGTTGTCAAAGTCGGCACCCGGCGACACGGCAGGTATCAGCGCTCGAACCATGAGCCGTGCGACGCTGGCGTTGCCGTCCGGAAACATCACCATCTGGTAGTCCCAACCGTCGTCATAGTCGACGCCTTGACCAAGGAGGTTCCAGCCCGGCAGATTAATTTCCAGGGCTTCAAAGGCGGACAGGTTGATGGCGTCGAAACCCTCACCGCCGTGTGTGCGGTTATTGAAGAGGGCCACACACTCATCGTCGAGCCCGCCGTACTCGCGCAGAAAATCGAAGTAAGGCATGGCACGCAGCCGGGCTTCTACCTCGGCCCAGCCGTGATCAGCCATCACGTGCTCGTCCATCATCACGAAACGCTCGAGCCGTTGGCGCGCTTCGTCACTGAGCGGCATCTGGCGCACCGCATCGACGTTCCCGATGAGCGAATTGTTTGAAAGGGTCACGCCTTTGAGCAGCACCCGTCGGCCGTAGCTTTCCTCATCGAAGTACACCGAGCGCTCACCCCGACCTTCCCCGCCATAGCGAAAGCCTGTTTTCCGTTTCAGTGTGTCAATGTCGATCCCGAGGCGATCGAGCATGCCACGGGCGACCCGGGAGTAGCTCGGATACTCAAGATTGTGTACACCGCCGAGCGCGAGACGCATCTCACCCCCCTGGTGAAACTCATTGCGCCGGGCGTGGCCGCCAAAGTCGTCATGGTTTTCGAGGATCAGGATGCGTGCGTTCTTGCCGAAGCGGTCCTGGTAGTAAAGCGCAGCGGACAGGCCGCTGATGCCGCCACCGACCACAACCAGGTCAAACGCTTCACCCGTAGGTTGGGCGGTTTTGAAGGAACGCCCCTCGCGGGCGAGGGCATGTGCCACATCATAGCTGCCCGGATGGGAGCCGCGCAGGCCGGTCCGGGTGGGTGGATAGTAGCGGCCGCCGCTTGCAGGGTAGCCCGTCACCACGCCATGCTGGCCCGCGTGCGCGCTCATCGGCGCCAGTAAGCCCAGCGCCGCGAGCGTGCTGTCCTGAAGGAAATCGCGACGGGTGATGTCCCGGCCCATGCCCAATTCGTGGTCGCTTTTCACAGTTGCCTTCCTTGCAGTGCCCTTCGGTAGCTAACGGGGCCTGCGTTTCCCAGCACTGACCGCTCAGGCTGGCAGTTCCGCCACCGCATCACGGGCCACGTCGATGGCGGTGTGCGTGTAAGCGTCGGCCACCCGGTCCGCGTTGGCGATGGTGATGTTGCCGAAGGGCTTGCTGGCAAGCTGGTGGGGATACTGGCCGTCCTCGAAATCCGGATCCCAGAGATCGCGGTAAAAATAGGAGTAGCCGTGGGGCCAGCGGTTGACGGTGATGGCGAGCACATCGCGCTTTACATCGAAACCATAGGGACCGAGCAGACCGTCCAGCACCGTGCGAACTTCCCGCTCGTAGTCCTCGAGGGTCAGTGTCAGCATCTTCGACCGCGCCGCGCGCAAACGAGCCTTCAGATCCAAAGCACCGGGCGGTTCCTCGATGGAGCCGAAGAACGCCAGGGTCATGGGCCCTTCGCGATTGTCCCAGCTGCCCTGCGTGTAACCGCCGGCCGTATTGCCTTGCAGACGAACAATCATTGTGTGCATGCGCCCGGGGCACCAGGCGCTGCTCACGCCCGAGGCGTTCCAGGCCTTGCTGTCGCGCAGCAGCACATTGGTGATCAGCATGGGGCATTTGACCTGATACTTTTGCGCCTCGCGCTGTGCCTCGGGCATGTCCGGACACAGGTGGGGAATGATCGCGTGGTAACAGGCCAGCACCGCATGACGCGCCTTTACGCTGCGCAGCTGGCCGCCAACCACCGTATTGACCACGACGCCGTCCGCCCTATTGCGCACGCGGACCGCTGTGGCATTCAGGCGCAACCTGACCGAGTGCTCCGGACGGTCCAGCTGCGCGTAGTCAAAGTCCGCCAGGGAAATATTTTCGAAGTTAGCCCCGGGAGAAACTGAGGGGATCAACTGCTGCACCATGAGTCGTGCGATGCTGGCATTGCCATCAGGAAACATGGCGAAGCGGTAGTCCCAGTCGAAGGTATTCTCCAGACCCTCGCCCAGCAGGTTCCAGCCCGGCAGGCCGATCCAAAGGGCTTCGCGGGCCGAGTAATTCACCAGGCTCTGGCCGGCAATCTCGTGCGTAAAGTTATTGAAGACAGCCAGGCACTCGTCGTCCAGGCCGCCATGTTCGCGCAGGAAGTCAAAGTAGCTCATGGAGCGGAGCCTGGCCTCGACCTTTTCCCAGGCGACGCCGGGCCACACGTGCGTGTCCAGCGTAACAAAGCGCTCCAGGCGCTGACGGGCCTCGTCACTGATCGGCATCTGGCGAACCGCTTGGGGATTATTGATCAGGTCGACGCCGTGGAGCGAGAGACCCTTGATGAG
>JBCDHO010000144.1:0-6753 GCA_038749855.1 Pseudomonadota bacterium | reverse complement strand
GCGGCATCGCATCCAGCAGACCGCTCAGCCAGGGTCGCTCCAGATCGAGCGCCGCTACTACTTCAGCTTCGTACTCGGCGCGGGTCGCCGTGCCGGCATCGAGCTGGTACCAGCGCTTATGACGAAACAGCGCTTCGGCAAGCGCGTCGTCGGCGCCGTGTTGGGCCAGCAGTCGCTGCGGTGACCAGTCGAGCAGGACGCCGCCGATATCGAACACCACGTTCATCTAACGGCGCCACAAAAGTGTCGGATTGAATCCGTCATAGTCATCGACATAACCGCACACTTCTAATGGCGCGGTCCGAGCCCCGCGGCCGCGGCGCTTTCCCCGCCCCCTCGGAGAGCAAATTTTATCCTTTAGATTCAGAAAGATAGCAACGCCAAGGGGCTTTAGAACAAAACCTGGCATCGAACCTGCAATCTCTGTGATCAAGCAGCGACGAATCACCTCAGACCCAAAGCTGCTGCTCAGCATAACCAGGAGACATCACCATGAGCCGCACCAGCATCAACCACATCGACACCGACATCACCCTGTCCAGCACGCAACAACGAAAGATCCGCGGTGGCATGGGCATGTGGACACCCTGGGGCTTCGTGCCGTACATCGCGCCGCCCACGAGCCCTCATGCCTTTGGCTTCGGCGGCTTTCGCAACGTGTTCACTCCGGGCACGCTCGGCTTCGGCATCCAGGCCGGGACGTTCAACATGCAGGCCGGATTCGCGCAGCACAACAGCAACTGGATGAGCAACTTCCGCTCTGGCTGGTAGCGCCCATGCGGTTCGGGGACGAGGCGCGCTAGAACGGGATGTCATCGTCGAAGACGTCATCTCCGCCCAGCGGCGCCTCGACCTCGAATGCCGCGTCGTCCGGTCCTCCGGCAGCGTCTGCCGCCCGGGTAATCCGCCACGCATTCAGGTTCGTGAAGTACCGGCCATTCCACTCGCGGCCGCGCAGGTCGAACTCAACGCTGATCTCATCGCCTTCCGAGTAGTCGTCGATGAGCGGGCATTTGTCCTGCACCAGCTGAAACTTGATCATCTGCGGGAATTTGCCGTCCGCCACCTCGACCACGAAGTCGCGCGCCGAGAAGGAGGCGGACTTCTGTTCCGTATCGAAGATTTTGTGGAGCCGGCCTGTGGTTTGATACGACATGGTGGGTCAGCCTCGCTTGTCAGCTTCACTTGAACAGGCGCCAGTTTAACCGCCCCGTCGAGCCCGCCTAGCCCCCTGCCCTGAAATCACCGGCCGAAGGGCGCCTCGACTTGCTGCAGGCTGCGATCGCGTGATTTCATCGCCACCGAAACAAGGGACGATGCCCATGACGACGCTTCTGTGGACACTCGCGATCGCTGCCTTTCTGCCTTTGGTCTGGGGGATCAGCGGCGGCGCCCTACGCGCCCAGGCTCCGGAAGGCTTCGACAACAACCTGCCGCGACGGCAGGCGGCCACGCTCACAGGGCTCGGGGAGCGGTTCTACGGTGCCCAGGCGAATGCCTGGGAGGCCCTTGCGATCTACACGGCGTGCGTGGTCATCGCTCAGTTCGCGGGCGCCGATCCCGCGGCGGCCGGTGTGACCGGCATGGTCTTCATCGGGGCCCGAGTTCTGCACGGAGTCGCCTACGCCATGGATCTGGCGACGCTGCGCTCGCTGCTGTGGTTTGTCGGTATCGGCGCCTGCATTCGCCTGCTGGTGCTCGCCGCTCAGGCTTAGGAACCGGCGCTGATCCAGACCCTAGGCGCGCAGGTGCCGGCTGAGGTCTCCGGGAAGATCAATGTGGATGCGACGAGCCGTGAAATGCCAGCCCGCGAGGTCCCGATCGAACACATCTTCGTAGCGCCCAGCCGCAATCTGCTTGAGCTCACCGTCGCACAGCTGACTGACCAGAAACGCGCTTTCCACGTCCGCATGGCTAACGGCATTATCGAACCGGTAACGGCTGTTCAGCACCAGGTGCTGCGTCCTGGGCGTCGTCACGGACCGCTCGTAGGACGCCGGGGCCCCATCCGCGTCGTAGAACTGGATCAGGTCGCGGTAGAAGCCACCAACATCCTGCGGGCCGCTGAACTCGCGGCCGTCCGTGAGCAGCAGGCGACCCTGGCCGAAGAGCGCGCCGAGGGCCTCCATATCGCCCCGGTCGATGCAGCGGCCGTAGCTCACCAGCAGATCGTCGATCACAAAGCGCGCCTGCGCCTGGGCGGTCACCCGATCCATGGCCGCGCCGATCCTAGCCGCCGAAGTCGTCGAGCAGGATGTTCTCGGGCTCAACCCCAAGGTCATCGAGCATCTTAAGCACCGCCGCAACCATGGGCGGCGGCCCGCACAGGTAGTACTCACAGTCCTCCGGTGCCGGATGGTCCTTCAGGTACTCCTCGAACACCACGTTGTGGATGAAGCCCGTGTGGCCGGTCCAGTTGTCTTCCGGAAGCGGATCACTCAGCGCGACATGCCAGTCGAAGTTCTCGTGCTTCTCGGCCAGCACATCGAACTCTTCCGTGTAGAACATCTCCCGCAGGGAACGCGCGCCGTACCAGTAGCTCATCTTGTAGGTCTGGTTCTTACGCTTGAGTTCGTCAAAGATCTGCGATCGCAGCGGGGTCATGCCGGCACCACCACCAATCCAGATCTTCTCCGCTGTGGTGTCCTTCACGAAGAAATCGCCGTAGGGGCCGAACACGGTCAGCTTGTCCCCGGGCTTGAGGTTGAAGACGTAGCTCGACATCTTGCCCGCAGGGAAATCGGTGCCCGGAGGCGGCGAGGCCACGCGAATGTTGAACTTGAGGATGCCCTTCTCATCCGGGTAGTTCGCCATGGAGTAGGCGCGGATGGTGGTCTCGTCTACCTTGCTGAAGTTGTCCCAGACTTTGAAGCGGTCCCAATCGCCGTGGTACTCATCTTCGATATCCATCTCCCGATACTTCATGTCATAGGGCGGGATCTCGAGCTGCACATAACCACCGGCGCGGAAATCGACGTCCTCGCCTTCCGGCAGCTTCAGGTTCAGTTCTTTGATGAAGGTCGCGACGTTCGGATTACCGGTGACTTCACATTCCCAGCGCTTAACGCCGATGGCGTCCTCGGGAATCTGGATCTGCATGTCCTGCTTGACGGCCACCTGGCACGACAGGCGCCAGTCTTCTTTGATCTCGCCACGGGTAAAGTGACCCTCTTCCGTCGACAGGATCGAGCCGCCGCCCTCCGTCACCCGGCACCGGCACTGGGCACAGGTACCGCCGCCGCCACAGGCGCTGGCGAGGAAGATGCCCTTAGAGGCCAGGGTCTGCAGCAGCTTGCCTCCAGCCTCGACCTCGACCGCTTTGCTGGGATCGCCGTTGATGCCGATGGTGACCGAGCCACTGCTGACCAGATACTGTCTTGCCACCAGGATGACGGCGACCAGGAACAGGACCGTTGCGGTGAACATGACAACGCCGAGCAGGATGGTGCTATCCACGAAAATGACCTCTTAAAATTCGTCTTGACCCGTTAGATATCGATGCCGCCGAAGGACATGAAGCACAGGCTCAGCAGTCCCACGGTGATGAAGGTAATGCCCAGGCCGCGTAAGCCCTCAGGCACATCCGAGTATTTGAGTTTTTCCCGAACCCCGGCGAGCGCCGTGATCGCCAGTGCCCAGCCGACACCACTGCCCAGACCGAACACCACGCTCTCCGTGAAGTTGTAGTCGCGCTCCATCATGAACAGCGATCCGCCCATGATCGCGCAGTTCACGGTGATGAGCGGCAGGAACACGCCAAGGGCGTTGTAGAGCAGCGGCACGAAGCGATCCAGGAACATCTCCAGGATCTGCACCATCGCGGCGATCACCCCGATGTAGCTGAGGAGCGCCAGGAAGCTCAGGTCAACATTCGGAAAGCCCGCCCAGGCGAGCGCGCCGTCCTTGAGCAGATAGGTGAGGATCAGGTTATTGACCGGCACCGTGATGCCGATCACCACGATGACCGCCACGCCCAGACCGATGGCCGTCGATATCTTCTTGGAGATCGCGATGAAGGTGCACATGCCCAGGAAGAACGTCAGCGCCAGGTTCTCGATGAAGATCGCCCGGATGAACAGGCCAAGGTAGTACTCCATCTAGAGCGCCTCCTTGTACTGCACGTTGTCGGCAATCTGGTAATCCGGCTCCTCAACCTGCTCCGTTTTCCAGGCGCGAATCGCCCAAATGAACAGGCCGATGATGAAGAACGCGCTCGGCGACAGCAGCATCAGCCCGTTTGCGTAGTACCAGCCGCCATCCGCCACCCGGGGCAGAATCTCGAAGCCGAGCAACGTGCCGGAGCCCAGGGGCTCGCGCACGAGTGCGACGCCGATCAGGATGATGGAGTAGCCGAGCGCGTTGCCGAGGCCATCGAGGGCGCTGAGCCAGGGACCGTTCTGCATGGCAAACGCCTCAGCCCGGCCCATCACGATGCAGTTGGTGATGATCAGGCCCACGAACACGGACAGGCTCTTGGAGACGTCGTAGGCGACCGCCTGTAGCACCTGGTCCACCACGATCACCAGCGACGCGATGATGGTCATCTGCACGATGATGCGGATGTTCGTTGGAATCTGGTTGCGCACCAGAGACACCGCCAGGTTTGACATGGTGGTGACGAAGATCACCGCCGCGCACATCACCAGGGTGGTGGACATGTTGATCGTGACCGCCAGCGCGCTGCAGATACCGAGCACCTGCAGAGCAATGGGGTTGTTGTTGAACAGCGGGTCAGTGAGGACCTCTTTCGCCGTAGCCATAGTGCTTATCCCTGGTTCTGCGCAGCGATGTATTTCAGGTAGGGACCGAAGGCGAGTTCCCCGGTCCAGAAGTTCACGAGGTTCTGCACGCCGCGGCTGGTCAGCGTGGCGCCGGAGAGCGCGTCAACCTCGTAGCCTGCCGCGTCACTGCCCTGGGGCGAACGGGTTTTCACCAGCGCGACTGACGGCTGCCCGTCGCTGTCATAGAGCTCGACGCCCGACCAAAGGGCCTTCCAGGCGCTGTTGTCGACCTCACCGCCCAGCCCGGGCGTTTCCTTGTGCGTGTAGAAGCCGAGTCCGGCAATACTCTGGGCATCGCCGTTGAGTGCCAGATAGCCGAACAGGGTGCCCCACAGCCCGTAACCGCGAACCGGAATCACCACCTTATCCAGCGCGCCCTGCGCGTCGTCCAGGAGGTAGGCGAGCGAGATGTTTTCCAGCCGCCCGATGGTGGCCATGTCCTGCTCGATAGAAAGATCCTTCGACGCCGCGGGATCCTTGGCCGCCTTGATCGGGTCGTAGCCGTCGATCTGGAAATCATCCAGCGGACGGCCGGTCGCCAGGTCCACGGCGACGATGCGGAACGCCTCGAACAGCTCGTCCACGCTCCTGCCATCCGGCGAGACATTGCTGTCTGCCGGCAGCAGCCCAGCGGCGCGCAGGATGTTCTGCTTCTGGTCGAGTGCCCGGTTGGCCTGCTGCTGCGGCTTCAGCGCCACCGCGGCGGCGGAGACGATGATGCTGCAGACCAGACACAGGGCCACGGACACGATCAGGATCTGTCCCAGCCCATCCTTGTTGCGCCCCTTGGGCGCCGCCGCGTCAATCGGCGTCTTGTCGTCGTCAGGCACGGGCCAGCCTCCGCTTGATGTTGCCCTGCACCACCGCGTAGTCCATGAGCGGTGCAAAGAGATTGCCGAACAGGATCGCGAGCATCATGCCTTCCGGAAAGGCCGGGTTTACCACCCGGATCAGGACGCACATGAAGCCGATCAACATGCCGTAGTAGAGCCGGCCGGTGTTGGTCATCGCCGCCGAGACGGGGTCCGTCGCCATGAAGACCATGCCGAAGGCGAACCCGCCCAGCACCAGGTGCCACAAGGGGGTCATGGTGAACATCGGGTTGGTGGAGTCGATCAGGTTGAACAGCGCCGCGGTCACCACCATACCGATGAGCACGCCGAGCATGACGCGCCAGGAGGCGATGCGCGTGACCAGCAACAGTACCGCGGCCAGCGCGATCGCCAGCGTCGAGGTTTCACCGAAAGAGCCGGGCATCATGCCGATGAAGGCCTGGGACCACTCGACCCCGTAGTCGGCACCGATCGCCGCATTGCCCAGCGGCGTCGCCTGCGTGTAACCGTCGACGGCGACCCAGACCGAATCTCCTGACATCTGCGCCGGGTAAGCAAAGTACAGGAATGCCCGGCCGGTCAGCGCCGGGTTCAAGAAGTTCTTGCCGGTACCGCCGAAGACTTCCTTGCCGATCACCACGCCGAAAATAATGCCCACCGCAGCCATCCACAGGGGCGTGGAGGCCGGCAGGGTCAGCGTGAAGAGAATGCTGGTGACGAAGTAGCCTTCGTTGACCTCGTGCCCGCGCTTGGAGGCGAACCAGATCTCGAACAGGATGCCCGCCGCGAAGACCACCACGTAGAGCGGAATGAAATAGGCCAGGCCGTGAACGAGGTTATCCCAGAGGCTCGCCGGGTCGTAGCCGATCATCGCATTCAGGAACCAGCCGCGCAGGCCATCGACGCTGGTCAGTCCCAGCTCCGCCATGGCGGCATTGGCGTTGTGACCGTGGACGTAGGAGCCCACCAGCGCCGGAATCCAGGCTGCGAACCAGACCGTCATCATGATGCGCTTCAAATCCAGCCCGTCGCGCACGTGCGACGCGCCTCCGGTCGTTCGCCCGGGCGTATACAGCGCCGTATCGATCGCCTCATAGGCGGGATAGAGCGCGGACAGCTTGCCGCCCTTCTCGAAGTGC
>JBCDHO010000143.1:0-6798 GCA_038749855.1 Pseudomonadota bacterium | reverse complement strand
GGGAGCGATTGGATCCGCAGTTGAGCCGCGAGCGCCTGGTTCGCTTCGATATCAACTTTTACAAGGAGAACCGTTCCGCTTTATCGGCTCCCTGGGCGGCTTTTGGCCCCGGAAAGAGTTCAAGCTGCGGGCAGATGGCCGGACACCCGGTGAGGAAATCGAGTTCGATGAAGCCTTCCTCTTCGACGAATCGGATACAACGGGTGTTGCCGGCCTTCATTGGCGTTTTGGGGAGAAATGGTCCCTGGGTGCCGAAGCCTGGAAACTGGACTCCGGCGGTGGCGCAGTCCTGACTGAAGACTACGAATGGCAGGACCTGACGTTTCTCGAGGGCACCTTCGCCTCAGCCGGCGTCGAGCTCTCGGTGGCGCGGGTCTTTCTTGGTCGACGCCTGTGGAGCGGCGACCGTTGGGAAACCGGGCTTGGCGTCGGCTTCCACTGGCTGGATCTCGGCGCATTTATTGAAGGCCAGATCCTCACGGACCAGGGCGACACGGAACTGGAACGGGGTGCTGCTGACGCGGCGTTTCCCATGCCCAATCTCGGTGCCTGGTACCTGCACTCCCTGTCCCCAGACTGGGCGTTTACCACCCGCGTGGACTGGCTCGATGTCAGCCTCGATGAGTACTCAGGGAACCTGTGGAACATTCAGCTCGGCGTCCACTGGCAGGCTTTCGAGCATGTCGGTTTCTCGCTACTGGGGGCTTACTTCGAACTGGACGGGCGCATCGAGGAGACCAACTGGCGCGGGCAGGTGGAGCTCAAGCAGTACGGCCCGCGCGCGAACGTCTACGTCACGTTCTGACGGGTACCCGCCCCAACAGCGGGGCCCGGCCCGGCAAGGCCCCGGGCCGCACACCCATCGGCGTCAGCCGTTCTTCGTCCGTTCCTCGAGGATAGCCACAGCCGGCAGCTTCTTCCCTTCGACATATTCGAGAAAGGCGCCCCCGCCAGTGGAGATATAGCTGATCTTCTCCGCGATGTTGAACAGACCGATGGCCGCCAGCGTGTCGCCACCGCCAGCAATGCTGAAGCAGTTGGAATCGGCAACGGCCTCGGCAACTGACTGGGTTCCGTGGCGAAAGGCCTCGAACTCGAACACCCCGACCGGCCCGTTCCAGATCACCGTACCGGCGCTCCAGATGATGTCGCTGTAGTCCGCCGCGGTGAGCGGACCGATGTCGAGGATCATCTCGTCGTCTTCCACTTCGTCGAGACTGCGAATCACTGCCGGTTCATGCGCGTCAAAGGCCTTGGCGACCTTGACGTCCTTCGGAATCGGGATGTTGCCGCCGTGCTCATGGGCAAGGCGAATCAGGCGCTGGGCTTCGGGAATCAGGTCGGGCTCGTGCAGGGAGTTGCCCACCTCGTGACCCGTGGCCGCAATAAAGGTGTTCGCAATACCGCCACCGACGATGAGCTGATCACAGCGTTCGAGCAGCGCCTCGATCACGGTGAGCTTGGTAGACACCTTGGCGCCACCGATGATCGCCAGCACGGGCTTGTCGGGATCTTCCAGGGCGTCACGCAGGGTCATGATCTCCCGGACGAGCAACGGACCAGCGCAGGCTTCCGGCGCGTAGCGTGCCACGCCCTCGGTGGATGCCTGGGCGCGGTGGGCGGTACCGAACGCGTCCATGACAAACACGTCGCAGAGGGCGGCCATCTTGCGGGCCAGTGCCTCGTCGTTGGCCTTTTCGCCGACGTTGAAGCGCACGTTTTCGCACAGGACCACCTCACCGGGCGCCACATCGACGCCGTCGAGCCAGTCGCGCTCCAGACGCACCGGCCGTTCAAGCAGCTCGGACAGTCGCGCCGCGACCGGTGCCAGGGAGAATTTCTCCTCGAACTCGCCTTCCTTCGGCCGGCCAAGATGCGACATCAACATCACGGAAGTCCCGTCGATTTCCAGCACGTCCTCGATGGAAGGTACGGCCGCCTGGATGCGGGCGTCAGAGGTGATGACGCCATCCTTGATGGGCACGTTGAGGTCTTCGCGCATCAGGACCCGCTTTCCGGTCAGGTCCAGGTCGGTCATGTGCAGGCAGTACATGGTGGCTCCACCTCCTGTTCAGAGCGAGACAGCGGCGCGCGTTCCGCCAGCCGGTAACCTCGCGTGGGACCCTGCCCGCGCAGGGTCATCATGCTGCAGCCCCTGCGACCCGTGGCGGGCCGCAGCAGCAATCGCCCGTTATCGGGCGACTCCCTCAGGAAGCCTTCAGCAGAGCGAGTGTCGTATCCAGCATGCGGTTGCTGAACCCCCACTCGTTGTCGTACCAGCTGAGCACCTTGACGAGGTTACCGTCCATCACCCGAGTCAGACCCGCGTCAAAAATTGAGGAACGCGGATCGTGGTTGAAGTCGATGGACACCAGCGGCTTCGCGTTGTAGCCCAGCACGCCCTTGAGCGGACCGTCTGCGGACGCCTTGACGATGCTGTTGACCTCGTCGATGGACGTCGCCCGGGACGCCTGGAAGCTCAGGTCCACCACGGAGACGTTGATCGTGGGCACGCGCATGGAAAAGCCATCCAGCTTCCCATTCAGCTCCGGCAGCACCAGCCCGACCGCGGCGGCGGCACCCGTTTTCGTGGGGATCTGGCTCATGGTGGCCGAGCGGGCGCGGCGCAGGTCCTTGTGGAAGACATCCGTCAGCACCTGGTCGTTGGTGTAGGCGTGAATCGTGGTCATCAGGCCCTTTTCGATGCCGACGCTCTCGTGCAGCACCTTGGCCAGCGGCGCCAGGCAATTGGTGGTGCAGGACGCATTGGAGATCACCTCGTCTGAGGCACTCAGCGTGTCGTCATTGACGCCGTAAACCACTGTGTTGTCCACGTTCTGGCCCGGCGCGGAGATGATCACCTTCTTGGCGCCAGCGGCGATGTGCTTGCCCGCGGTTTCCTTGCTGCGGAACAGGCCCGTGCATTCGTACACCACATCCACGCCGAGCTCGCCCCAGGGCAGCTGGGCCGGATCACGCTCGGCGAAGACCTTCACCCGGTCTCCGTTCACAACCAGATCGCCGCCGTCGACAACGACTTCACCGGCAAACGTGCCGTGGGCTGTGTCGTACTGGGTGAGGTGCGCGTTCGTTTCCGCGTCGCCCAGGTCATTGATGGCGACGATGTCGAATTCGTCGTTGCGGCCATACTCGTGGATGGCCCGCATGATGTTGCGGCCGATACGGCCGTAGCCGTTGATGGCGATTTTGACTGCCATGAGCGTTTCCTCCTTAGGAACGTGAACCGATCAATCGGTAACCAGGGTCTCGCGAACCGCCGCGCAAACGGCATCGACGGTCAACCCGTAATGTTCGAACAGGACACCTGCCGGCGCCGATGCGCCAAAGGTATCCACCCCGATGACCTTGCCCCGGTCACCGACAAATCCCTGCCAGCCGGCCGTCACGCCGGCTTCTACTGCCACCCGTGCCGAAACGGAAGGCGGCAGGACGGCCTCGCGGTAGCCCGCTTCCTGGGCCAGGAACCGTCCCGTGTTGGGCATGGAAACCACCCGCGCCGCCACGCCCTCATCCTTGAGGCGTTCGGCCGCGCCAACAGCCAGCTTAACCTCCGATCCGGTCGCGATGATGACAGCGTCTGGCGTCCCCTCCGTATCCTGCAAAACATAGCCCCCCTTGTCGATGACATCGATCATGGCCGCGTCACGGGGCTGCAGGGGCAAGCCCTGGCGCGTCAGCACCAGCGCGTGGGGCGCATCGCGTTCTTCGAGTGCTGTTTTCCAGGCGACCGCCGTCTCGACCGTGTCACAGGGACGCCAGACCGAAAGGTTCGGAATCAGGCGCAGGCTCGCCACGTGCTCGACTGGCTGGTGCGTTGGGCCGTCTTCGCCCAGCCCAATGGAGTCATGCGTATAGACATGAATGTTATGTGCGGGGATCAGCGCGGACATGCGCACTGCGTTGCGCGCATAGTCGGAGAACACGAGGAAGGTCGCGTTATAGGGCGCAAAGCCACCGTGCAGCCCGAGGCCACTACAGATGGCCGTCATGGCGAATTCGCGCACGCCGAAATAAACGTAATTGCCGTCAGCGGTGCCGTCGAGCACGTCGACGCTGCCCTTCCAGATCGTGTTGTTCGAACCGGCCAGGTCCGCAGAGCCGCCGATGAGCTCTGGCAGCATGGGCCCGAACGCATCCAGGGCAATTTGCGAGGACTTGCGCGTGGCCACGTCGCCGGCGTCGGCCTGGAGCGCGTGAATGATGGAACGTGTCTCCTCGGCCCACTGCGGCGGGAGCTCGCCCTGCATGCGACGTGCGAGTTCCGCAGCCTCTTCCGGGTAGGCGGCCTGGTAGGCGCTGAATCCGACTTGCCAGCCCTGCTCCGCGGTCGCACCGGCCGCCGTTGCGTCCCAACCGGCCCGGATTTCGTCCGGCACTTCAAACGGCCCATGGGACCAGCCCAGGGCTTCGCGGGCACCCGCGATCTCTTCCTGGCCCAGCGGCGCGCCATGGCTGGAAGCGGTTCCTGCCTTGTTGGGCGCACCGAAACCGATCACCGTGCGGCAGCAGATCAGCGTTGGGCGGTCGGTGGTCGCGCGGGCCGTCTCGATGGCCTGGCGAATCTCATCCGGGTCGTGGCCGTCCACGTGTCGGATCACCTGCCAGCCGTAGGCATCGAAGCGCATGGGCGTATCGTCGGAGAACCACCCCTGCACCTCGCCATCGATGGAGATGCCGTTGTCGTCCCAGAAGGCAATCAGCTTGCCCAGGCCCAGCGTGCCGGCCAGCGAGCAAGCTTCGTGAGAAATGCCTTCCATGAGGCACCCATCGCCGAGGAACACCCAGGTGTGGTGATCGATGATGTCGTGACCCTCACGGTTGAAGCGCCGTGCCAGCACCTGCTCGGCCAGCGCCATGCCAACCGCGTTGGCCACACCCTGGCCGAGGGGGCCCGTGGTGGTTTCGGCGCCGGGTGTGTCCCGCCGCTCCGGGTGGCCCGGCGTTTTCGAGTGCAGCTGGCGGAAATTTTTCAGCTCGTCGAGGGAAAGGTCATAGCCGGATAAATGCAGCACCGAATAAAGCAGCATGGAACCGTGGCCGTTGGACAGCACGAAGCGATCCCGGTCCCACCAGCCGGGATTGGCCGGGTTGTGCTTGAGGTGATCGTTCCAGAGGACTTCCGCGATGTCGGCCATGCCCATGGGCATGCCGGGGTGACCGGAATTGGCCTGCTGTACGGCGTCCATAGAAAGGGCTCGGACGGCGTTGGCGAGATCTCGACGGGTGGGCATTAAGGCGTTTCCCTGTTGGCAGGTCCCTGGCGGGACGTCGTGTACTGAGCCGGGGATTTTCGCCGTTCGGTGCCCCCCGTTACAAGGGGGGTCCCACGGGTTTCTTACGCGCGGTTTCTTACGCGGGGTCCGTGGCTTTCTTGAGGCGGCCTGCCTTCAGGTCTGCCCAGTAGCTGTCCAGCTCACGCTTCACGACCGGCAGCAGGAAGTAGCAGCCCAGCAGGTTGGGGAACGCCATGGCGAAGATCATTGCGTCAGAGAAACCGATGACCGCGCCAAGCTGCATGCTCGATCCCACGACCACAAAGGCGAGGAACAGGAGCTTGTAGGCCATGGAAACCGCCGCGCTTTCTCCAAACAAGTAGGTCCAGCTCTTCAGGCCGTAGTAGGACCAGGAAATCATGGTCGAGAAAGCGAACAGTACCACCGCCAGGGTCAGGATCCAGGGGAACCAGGAAATGGACGAGGCGAAGGCGTCCGACGTCAGCTGCACGCCGGCGCTCGGGTCGACGCCTGGATCCCACGTGCCCGTAATGATGATGACCAGCGCCGTGATCGTGCACACCACCACTGTGTCCACGAATGGCTCCCATAGCGCAACGAGTCCCTCGGTCACCGGCCGGCTGGTCTGGACCGCGCTGTGGGCGATGGCTGCGGAACCGACGCCCGCTTCATTGGAAAACGCTGCACGCTGGAAGCCCATCAGCAGCACACCGATGAAGCCACCGGCGATGCCCTCGGGATTAAACGCCCCGGAAATGATCATGCCGAAAGCGCCGGGCACGGCCGAGAGATTGGCACCGATGATGATGACGCCGGCGATCACGTAGGTCACGCCCATGAAGGGCACGATCTTGGAGGTGACCCGCGCAATGCTCTTGATACCGCCGATGATCACGGCGCCGACAGCCAAGGCGAGCACCAGGCCAAACAGCCATCCCTTGCCGGCCAGCCAACTCGCCTCGCCGCCCGTGATGTTTACCAGCTGCGAGTAGCTCTGGTTGGCCTGAAACATGTTGCCACCGCCAAAGGAGCCGCCGATGCAGAAGATCGCGAAGAGGACCGCCAGCACCTTACCCAGCGTGGCAAAGCCGGCGCCGCGCTCGGCCAGGCCCTTCGACAGGTAGTACATGGGCCCACCGGAGACGGTGCCGTCCGGGTTCTCGTTCCGGTACTTCACGCCAAGCGTGCACTCGGTGAACTTCGACGACATGCCCAGGAGGCCGCAGAGAATCATCCAGAAAGTGGCACCCGGCCCGCCAATGGAAACGGCGACTGCGACGCCGGCGATGTTGCCGAGCCCAACCGTTCCTGACAGCGCCGTGGCCAGCGCCTGGAAGTGCGTGACTTCGCCCGCCGCTTGCGGATCGTTGTAATCACCGCGAACCAGTTCGAGGCCGTGCTTCATGGCGCGCAGGTTGATGAACTTGAAGTACAGCGTGAACACCGTGGCCGCCGTGATCAGCCAGACCAGAACAAAGGGAATTTGTACCCCGCCCACCGAAAAAGACCAGAAGATGATTCCGGTAACCCAGTCTGCCGCAGG
>JBCDHO010000142.1:0-6837 GCA_038749855.1 Pseudomonadota bacterium | reverse complement strand
GGTGACGACCCGCTCGGCGCGGGGCAAAGAAATCTGAAGCCCGTTACGAACGAGCCCCTGCCACACCGCGCGTTCAGATCGGTTTGACTTCCGGCTGAATGAGGTTGAGCACCGTGCGCGCGTCATGTCCTTCAAAAAGGAACTTGATGACCAGGCCTGCAGACGCCTCCAACAGCCTTGAGTAGGCAAGCGTTCCCGCATCGACGGGATCACACCCCAACTCGGCAATGAGTCCTGCAACGGTGGCCTTCGCCGCCTCATCGTCACCACAGTACAGGGCCACCAGCTTTCGGCCATCGAACAGCGGCGGATCCATTTCCCAGACCGATGCCTGGGCCATATTGAACGCCTTGACCACGGCGCAGTCGGGCACCAGTGCGGCGATACGTTCGGCCAGCGATCCCTCATCGAACAGCCTGGGCAGGTAGTACTCGCCCGAAGTGTCGTGGGGCCCACCGGGGACGCTGACCGGGTTGTTCATGTCGATGAGGATCTTACCGGCGAACGCTGCTGCGCCCCCGGCACTCGCGATGGCTTCCTCGACGGCAAAGGCTGGGGTTGCCATGACCACCACATCACCCTGCTGCACGGCTTCGGCGATGGAGCCGCTGCCGACCGCATCAATCTCCTGGGCAAGCGCGGCGGCCTGGTCGGCGTTTCTGCCTCCGATAAATACCTCGTGTGCTGGTGCCCAGCGCTTTGAAAGCACCCTGGACATGTTGCCGTAACCGATAAATCCGATCTTCATTCGGGTACTCCGCTAATCAATTCGTCAATCCTGAAACACGAACGTTTGTACTGAAGGACGCTGGTCTGAAGTGCCCATTTTTTGGCCAGGTCCGGCCGGAAGCGTCCTGAAAAAGACGGTATGTTACTCAAGCCTTCCGAAGGACAACCGCGAACTCCATGGAACCCCCTTCGTACACCGATCCGGCGACATCACCGTGAAGCGCTTCGACCTCGAGTCCCGCCGCACGCACCTCCTGCGCCAGCGAGTCAGGGGTGAAATACTGGAGCCAGTTGTACACGACACGGCTGCGCTTCTCCTCAACAATGGTGTACTGGTCCAGGCTCACGCACTCCGCCTCGTATTTGTGGCTGGCCACGATGGCGTAGTACGGCGCCGCTGACCAAAAGCCGTCGAGCTGGTTTTTCTCGCAAATCGCCCCTTCCTGTTTCGCGTCAAAGGCGTTCTTGGAGTAAACGTCGAGAACGACCCGCCCTTCATCAGACAGAAGCGACTGAAACCTTCTCAAAAGCGCCGCACGCTGGGCGGGCGACAGCGCACAATAATCACACATGATCATCGTGATGAGATCGAAGGCCCCGTCCAGCGGATGTTCGAGGTAATCCCCTTCGATGTAATGGACAGAAAGCTCGTGCTGATCGGCGTAGGTCCTGGCATAGGCCAGGGACCGGGCGGAGAAATCGATGCCGGTCACCGAAGCACCGAGTTCTGCGAAGCGCGCAGCGTAGAGCCCCGGACCGCAGCCGAAATCCACAATCCCACTGCCTACGCCCAACTGGAACCGCTCAGCCATCCAGCGCACGGAGTCGTCGATAAAGGCGCTGCGCCGCGAAGAAACGTCCAGCTCATCGTTCAGATGAAAGGCCAGCATGCGCTCTGACGTGTGGTCATCCGTCCACAGTGACTTTGCGGTGTAGACGGAAAACACCGGGGGCTTGCGCGTTGCCCGCTCGAGAAACGCGAAGTTCGACACGCTAGGGACGTTCCTTGATTCGAAACGCCAGTAACACCGCCAGCGCTGCACAGAACGGCACGGCCCGCTCGAGGATGTCCCCCGGGGTATTCGGCAGCAGGTAGAAAAACACCGCCAGGCCGAAGCCCATGAGAATGGACATGAGCACGCCGCCGGAGCGCACACGCACACCCGCCAGGCGCACGAACACGGTGGGGCCGAAGGCCGAGCCCAGGGCGATCCACGCAAACAGCACGCGGCTGAAGATTGCCTCGGGCAGGTACAGGGACACCAGTACCGCGAATACCACCAGCATGACGATGGCCAGCCGTGAGTACAGCAGCCGGTTCTTCTCACCGCCCAGCCCGAGGTCATGGGAAATGGCTGAGGCGGCCACCAGCAGCTGACTGTCGGCCGTGGACATGATGGCCGACAACACGGCGGCCAGCAGGATGGCGCCAATCACGGGCGTAAAGAGGCTCTCGGTGAGCGTGAAGAAGATGGTTTCCGGATTATCGATGCCCGCATGCAGCACATGGCCGACCAATCCAACGAAGACCATGCCGCCGAAGACCACGGCGTACCAGGCTATGGTAATCAAGCGCGCCTGGCGCAGCGCGGTTTCGTCGCGCAGGGCCATGAAGCGCACCAGCAGGTGGGGCTGGCCGTAGGTGCCGAAGCCGATGCTCAGGCTGCCGATGATGACCCCGGCGGCGATAAGGCCCGCATTGCCTCCGGTCCAGCTCAGCTGCTCCGGCGTGCTCACCGCCTGCAGGCCACTCCAGAATCCACTGAAACCGCCCACCTCCAGGAAGGCCGCAACCGGCAGCAGGATGGCGGTGAAGGCCATGAGCAGCCCCTGCAGCGTATCGGTCACGCTCACGGCCCAGAACCCGCCGAGCAGCGTGTACACCATGATGATGAACGCGCCGAGCAGAATGCTTTCCGTCATGCCGAGCTCGAAGGTGCTCGAGAAGGTGTTTCCCGCCCCCTGGAACTGCGCTGCCACGTACAGGGCGAAGGTCAGGATGATGATCACCGAGGTGCACACGACGATCGCAAAACGCATGCCGCCATCAGAATCCTGCGCGAGGAAGTCCGTCAGCGTGATGTGCCCCTTCTCGCGGCTGTAGCGCATAAGCCGCGGGCCGATCCAGAACCAGGCCACGAACATGCCGATGATCGACCCCAGGGCGATCCACACCACGCGCAGGCCAAGCACGTAGGCTGCGCCGCTCAGGCCGAGCAGTGTCCAGGCCGACGAGGCGCTGGAGGAATAGCTGATGGCGGCGACGACCGGACCCAGGCCGCGGCCGCCGAGGAAAAAGTCTTCCTCGTCCTCGTTGCGCCGGCTGGCCCAGAAACCGATGCCGATCAGCAGCAGCTTGTAGACCACCAGGGTGATGATGACGAGCGTGGTTTTTTCCATGGGCGCTTCAGTCTGCCGCAGCGTCCGGCGTAAGCAGCCAGTTGACCAGACGGTTCACTTCTTCTGCTTCCAGGTGGTTGTGGTAGAGCATCCAGGTCCCCGGGACCATCGCTTCCGTGCGCACGATCCAGGCCGTCAGCGCGCCAGCGTCCCAGCTGAAGTCGGCTTCCTGAAGCGCGGGCGAATAGGCAAAGCCCTCGGCGCTGGCCACCGGCTTACCGGCCAGCCCGTGCAGGTTGGGGCCGACGCCGTGGGGCGCGCCGGCCTCGATGCTGTGGCAGCCAGCGCAGCTGACGAACAGCTGTTCTCCGGTCAGCTCGCTGGCCTGTACCGGGTTCATCACCATGAACGGCAAGGCTGCGAGACAAAGCAGCAGCGGCAACGACGCCGCAGAATGGAACCCGCTAAGGAACCTCGAGGGGCGGTCAGTACGCCCTACTTGCGGTTCGACGCGCCATTGAGTGCATACCCTGTTCACGCCAGCCACCGCATCACCTCCAGGGCGGCACGGTCGCCGGACTCCATGGCGCCTTCCATGCCGGAATTGGAAAATGCCGTGTGTTCTCCGGCGAAGGCGATGCGTCCATGGGGCGTCGTGAGCGCGTCGGCATAGCGGGCAATTTCGCCCGGTCGCCAGATGGCCCAGGCGCCGCCGTTGTGCGGCTCGTTGGCCCAGGACACCATCGCCTCGAGCGATGCCCTGCCCTTGGCGGCGGGCAGCATACGAAAGAAATCTTCTTCCATGACCTGCATGGCAAGATCGCGCTCCATAACGTCGAAGCGCGTGCAGCTTTCGCCATTGATCCAGCACGTGGTGTTGTAGTGGCCCGCCGGCGATCGGCGCGTAAACACCCGGCCCAGGGGCCCATCGGTCCACCAGCCGCCAGGCTCGTCCTGTTCGGCCCACCAGGCGTCCGGACTGACGAAATGGGCCTGTGTGACCGTGTGGTACGCCACCTTGTTGACCGCCTCGGCCTGCATGCCCGTCAGCCCAGGCTCGAAGGAAAGCTTTCGCAGGGCGGGTACGGGCAAGGTGCACACCAGCGCGTCGCCTTCAAAACGCCGGCCGCTCGCACACTCGACCACGATATCGTTCCTGCCCTGCCGAACCGCCACGACCTGCTCACCGAGCACCAGCTCGCCGGGCAGCGCGGCCGCCATGGCCTCGGGGATGCGCTGGTTGCCCTCCCGCGCCTCGAACACCGGCTGGCGCATGGCAATGGCCCGTCCGATGCTCGAACCGACGCGATAGAGGCTTAGAAGCGAGGTCTCTTCCAGCGTGTTGCCGTAGGAGTTGTTGGCGTTGATCCAGGCCAGCGCCGTGTCATCGAGGCCCTTCGAGCGGTAGAAATCGACCGCCGACTGGTCCAGGCCCGCCTTGGCCGCCGAGCGCCAGTCATCCGAGGCCTGCAGTGGGTTCTCGCGCAGCAGACCAAAGCCCAGCCGATCGGGCGTGACGGCGCGCAGGGGCGGCGGCAAGGTGTTCAGGGGGGAATCGGGCCAGGTCTCCCGGTCGACGCGCTCATCGCCCAGCATGAGGCCCATGGCCTCGGCCCTTGCCGGCGTGTGCAACTCGACGCCGAGGGCCTTCGAGGTGCCGATCACCCGGCCGTAGTTGGGACCGATCGTGTTGCCACCCCCTTCCGGATGGCCCGGCACGCCGTCGAGGGTGAACAGGCGACCGCCCACCCGGTCCCGGGCTTCAATGACGGTGACCGCAAAGCCGGCCTCACCCAGCAGCTGGGCGGTGCGCAGGCCGGCCAGACCAGCGCCCAGTACAAGCACCTGGCGGTCTTTGGCGTACAGGGTACGCGGCAGCGCGGTTGCGAAACCCGCCAGCCCAAGCGCCTGGATAAAGCCACGACGCCGGAGACTCATGGGCGAAACCCCTTACCGGAATCGGGATCGGTGAAAACAGATCGTGCGTCGCATTTGGGCATGGGCGATAGCGTTCATTCCTGAGCAAAGGCGTTCCGCCGAACGGGATAAACTATGATTGCCATATCATTATAACTTTTCAAACCCCGGCGACGATTCGAGTCAGCAAGTATGAGTGAAGACACCAAGGCCGTTCCCACCGACTTCCGCCGCGTCACCATGATGGTGAATGACATGGACCTGCCGCTGAAGATTTACCGCGACATCCTCGGCATGGACGTGTACTACGACCAGGAACTGGTGGTCTCGGGCAAAGGCCTGCCCGCGGGTGAGCCGGATTCGAAGACGCGCCTGGTTATTCTTCAGTGCAACGACCCCTACATCGGCATGCTGGGCATCCTGCAGTACATCAACCCGCCGCTGCCGGCGCCCCTGCCCCGCCCGGAACCAAACCGGGTCCGGGCCGGCGAGATCGTCTTCGTCATGCACCACGAGGACGTGGACGGTGTGTACGAGCAGCTCAAGGGCCTGCCCGGCGTGCAGATGCACAGCGAACCCCACGTCACGGAGTATCCCAAGGACGACGGCAGCGTGTTCCGGGTGAAAGGCATCAGCTTCTTTGATCCGAACGGCTACTTCATCGAACTGAACCAGTGGGTGTAGGCGTGCGGGAAGACGTCAACCTGCAGTGGTGCGTGGCCCGCCGGCCGGAAGGCAAGCCGCGGCCAGAAGACTTTGAACTGAAGGAAACGGAGATTCCCCGGCCCGGACCCGGTGAAATGCTGCTGCGCACGCATTACCTGGGCCTTGCGCCGGTCATGCGCATGTACATGCAGGGCATTGTCGCGGCCGGGGAGAAGCCGCTGGCCATCGGCGACGTCATCCATGGCCGCGGTGTCGCGGTCGTGGCGGAATCCAACCACCCCGACTATTCAGCGGGCGACGTGGTCCAGGGCCAGCTGGGCTGGCAAACCTGGAAGGTCACGGCCGCCACGGAACAGGAGAAGTTCTTCCCTTGCCCGGACCGTGGCACCGCCCATGCCCTGGGCGCCGGTGTGCTGGGCATGACCGGGCTGTCCGCCTGGGCCGGCTTCATGGACTGCGGCAAACCTCAGGCCGGTCACCAGGTCGTGGTCTCGGGCGCCGCGGGCGGCGTCGGGTCCCTGGTGGTGCAAATGGCGCGCATCGCGGGCTGCCGAGTCATCGGCATCGCCGGCGGGCCGGAGAAGTGCGCTTTTATCCGCCAGCTGGGCTGTGAAGCGGCCATCGACTACAAGAACGAGTCGGTCCCCGCGCGCATTGCCGAACTGTGCCCGGACGGCATGGACCTGTACTTCGACAACGTCGGTGGCGAAACGCTGGAGGCCTGCCTTGAGCACCTCGCCATGGGCGCTCGCATCGTGCTGTGTGGATCCATTTCCGAGTACACGCGCTCTGAGCCCTTCGGCCTCAGCAACACCGCGCGATTGCGACGCGTGAACGGCACCATGCAGGGCTTCTTCGTCTACAACCATCTGCACCAGTGGGATGAGGCCATGGACCAGCTGGCAGGCTGGATTCGCGCCGGCAAGCTCCGACCCATCCAGGACATGGTGGAAGGCTTTGAGCAGATGCCGGCGGCGCTCGCACGGCTCTACGATGGGACCAACGTGGGGGTTCAGTGCTGTGACGTGCGCGGAGAACCTACTTTATAAAGATTCTATAGACTACTGTTTTAAATATAATAAGAGATTAAACCAATGACCGAGCTTCGTTTCCAACGCGCCAACTTCCTCGTCTCCGACCTGGACCGAGCCCTTGGCTTCTACCGCGATACGCTGGGCTTCGAGG
>JBCDHO010000141.1:0-6841 GCA_038749855.1 Pseudomonadota bacterium | reverse complement strand
GGTGTTGCCAGTGTTGCCCGTGGTGCCGGTGATGCGGGTGATGCCGCTGATTCGACGTCCGATGGCGCGATGGCCCTGCCCACACGGACAGCCCTGGCTTCAAGTCTGCGCCTGGCAGGCGCGCCACCCAATGCCCTTGAAGCGTTGACGGATGAGCTGTCGGCGCTGTTGCTCAAGCTGCTCGAGCGCAAAGACATGCGCACCCTGGTGACCGCAGCGCGTGCGCATTGTTCCCAGGCCGAAGCAGTGTACCTGGTGCCGGAACACCGACGGCTGTCCCGGCATATCGTCGACCTGCTGTACCAGGATGACGCGGGGGACTGGCACATCGTCGATTACAAGACTGGCGCCGAAACCGCGTCGACACGGACGCAATGGCAAGCTCAGCTCGATCGTTATCGGTCGGTGGTGCGCGATGCGGAGGGAGGCGAGATCAAGTCAGCGCGGGTGCTTCAGGCTACGGAGGCACGGCTTCTCGATCCCGGTGAGCAGTGATTCAAGACGCGCTAAGCAGCTGGAAGCGCCGGTTGTGGGCAAGAACCTCGTGACCGCCGAACTGCTGATCCAGCCAGCGTGGCCAGGGCAGGTGCGTGTTGACCACCAGCACCAGGCGACCGCCCGGAGCAAGAACCCGTTCAATGCCCTCGAAGACCCCGGCACCGCGATCATCCCGCTCATGATGGCCTTCGTGAAAGGGTGGGTTGCTGAGCACGAGATCAAAACGGTGTCGGGCACCTTCATGGCCTTGGAAGGCGGACAGACCATCGGACGGTACACAGCGTGCCGTGAGCGCGTTGGCGTTCAGTGTGGCGCGGCTTGCTTCCAGGGCCAGGGCACTGCTGTCGGCCAGCGTTAGATCCAGCTCTGGTTGCAGCCTGAGTGCAGCAGCCCCGATGACGCCCGTACCGCAGCCCAGGTCCAGGACCTGTCGGGGGCGCTGTGTGAGCAACCCGGGAAGGTGTTCGAGTAACAGCTGGGTTCCTTCGTCCAGCGAGCCATGGGCGAACACGCCAGGAAGGCTGTGAATCTTTAGGGTCCCGGCGGGTGTTTGAAGGGGCCAGGCGCTCATCCAGGACGCCAAATCGCAGGCGCCGCTGTTGTGCGGCTGGCTCGCTTCATAAAGCACACAGTGCCGGGCGCTGTCGATTTTGCGCACCTGTTCAAAGGCCGTCTCCAGGTGTCGGGCAGCCGAGCGCCCGCCGGCCCGCGCCTCGCCCGCGGCCAGCAACGGGCGGTTTGTTTCGCTGGCGGCCATAGCGGCTGCCAGCGCCTCCGCCATCATGCGCAGCCGCGCTTTTTCGCGGGGGATGGAAAAAAAGACCGGCCCCTCACCGGCTAGCGGGGGCAGCGTTGAGGCGAAGACTGACGCTAGGCCGTTCGACTCAAGCGCGCACTGCAGCGCCCAGTCCTGCACAAACACTGTCGACTCGTCATGGACCAGCGAGGGTGACAGATCGGCCGGTGGATTAACCCACAGCGCGGGCGGGGCCTGCTCGAAGCGTGCCCGGTGCCGCTCGAGCAGCTGGGCGATGGGAGACACGTGTCGGCCTCGCTTCAGTCCGGCTCGTATTCGCCGACGAGGTCATGGGCATCAGAACCGGTCACCCGTACTTTCAGAAGATCGCCAACGTTCGCATGGTCCGCGCCGTTCACGTACACGCGGCCGTCGATCTCTGGTGCATCTGCATGGCTACGGCCTAGCATGCCGAGCTCACCGATTTCGTCGATAAGGACTTCCTGCAGGGTGCCGACTTTTTCCGCCAGGCGCTCGGCGCTGATCTGCGCCTGGCGCGCCATGAAGACGGCCTCGCGCTCGGCCTTTACGGCCTCGGGTACTGGGTCCGGCAGCTCATTGGCGCCGGCGCCGTCGACCGGTGAATACTGGAAGCAACCGACCCGGTCCAGGCGAGCGGCGTCGATGAAGGCCATGAGTTCCTCGAAGTCTTCATCCGTCTCCCCGGGGAACCCGACAATAAACGTGCTGCGCAAGGTCAGATCCGGACAAATGCTCCGCCAGCGCTCGATACGCTCCAGCGCCTTTTCGGCGTGGGCGGGTCGGCGCATGAGTTTGAGAATCCGGGGCGAGCCGTGCTGTAGGGGCAGGTCGAGGTAGGGCAAAACCTTGCCGTCTGCCATGAGGGGCAGCAACTCGTCCACGTGGGGGTAGGGATAAACATAGTGCAGCCGGACCCAGGCGCCCAGGCTGCCGAGGGCATCGCAGAGCTCGGTGATCCGGCTGCGAACGGGCCGCCCGCCCCAGAAATCGGTTCGATAGCGGAGGTCGGCGCCGTAGGCCGAGGTGTCCTGTGAAATCACCAGGAGTTCGCGGGTGCCACTGGCCACCAGGCGCTCCGCTTCGGCCAGCACGTCGCCCGCCGGGCGACTCGCCAGCTTGCCGCGCATGGAGGGGATAATGCAAAAGCTGCAGCGATGGTTGCAGCCTTCGGAAATCTTAAGGTAGCTGTAGTGTCGCGGCGTCAGCTTGATTCCCATGTCGGGAACGAGATCGACAAAGGGATCGTGCTGCCGAACGATCGGAGCGTGCTCATGAACGGCGCTGACCACCTGCTCATATTGCTGGGGGCCGCTGACCGCGAGCACCTTAGGGTGTGCCTGCCGAATCTCGTCTTCGTGTACCCCGAGACAGCCCGTGACGATCACGCGGCCGTTGGCTTCCAGGGCCTCACCGATAGACTCGAGCGATTCTGCGCGGGCGCTGTCGATGAAACCGCAGGTGTTGACCACCACAATATCTGCATCCTCGTAGCTTCCGGAGAGCTCGTAGCCGTCGGCCTTAAGCTGCGTGATGATGCGCTCTGAATCGACCAGGGCCTTGGGGCACCCCAGGCTGACGAAACCCACCTGGCGGTGGGTTGCAGACGATCTGTCGGTGGTATTTGGCTGGTCCATGATGGATGGGCTGGGCTGGCGAAGCCGCTATTATCCCGCGCGCGCCAGGGTCTGCCAAATCAGGGTCTGCCCAATCAAGACCTGCCCAAGGCAAGCCAGCCAAATTCGAGCCTGCGAATTCGAACCGGGCTGTCAGTCCTCTGGAAACAGCGGATTCGTCTGCGGCAGGCGGTCCAGGCTGTCGAGGAAGCTGTCGATCGGGAATTCTGAGTTCTCGAAGAGCATGCCGAAGCGGTTCTCCGGGATTTCGATGAGCAGGGTCTCATCGCGCTGCTGTCGCTTGATCACCATTTCGAGGGAGGTGCCGGCCTCGGCTCGGCGCAGGGCGCGCATGACATCGCCCGGCCGCTCCACCCGATCGCCACCCACGCTCAGGATGACGTCACCGGACTCAAGTTCCAGCGCATTGTCTTCCCGGGCGCGCAGTACCAGTACCCCGGTGTCCGTATCAAAGTAGGCGCCGAGACGGCTGTCGAGTTCGGCAAATTCCAGTCCACGCGTCAGGGGCATGCCAAACCAGATGTTGGTGCCGCTGATGGCCGTTTCACCGACGTCCGAAAGGACCTCAAAGTCATAAATGATTTCCCCGTCACCATCGCGGGCGTCAACGATGATGCGTCGTTGCGCGAGTTCGCTGCGCAGGTTGTCCATGTCTTCGTTGAGCTGATCCATGTCCAGCTCCGGGAATGAAAAGCGCTGTACGAACAGGCCCTGGGATTCTGTGGGAGAAGGCGCTGTCGGTGGCAGGGGCGCAGTGGGACCACCCAGACGCGTGACGCTCTGCCAGCTGAAGGGCTCACGTTCCTCGGCAACAACGGTCAACTCGAGGGTCTCATTGCCGCGTTCGGCGACGATCAACAGCTCATCGCCCGGTTCAACGGCTTCCATGGATTCACTGAGCACCCACCGCGCGTCGGTGCCGTCCTGGGCCAGGGGCTCGCCCATGAGGCCGACGATGACGTCACCCTGCTGCAGTCCGGCGCGTTCGGCCGGACCGTCGGGTGACAGGCCAAGCACCTCAACGCCGTCCTCGGTACTCTCGCCGAGGATCACGCCAATCACAGCGCGGTTTCCGCCAAAGCGGGGGGCGGGCAGGGCGAGTGCTTCGCTCCGATTGAGCTGTCGATGGACGCGGGCGACCTCCTGTGATGCACGGCGCAGGTTTTCGTGGGCGCGCTGCAGTTCTCGCTGAATGGCTCGGTTCTCTTCCTGCCCTCGACGGGCTTCCTCCTGCTGCAAGCGGCGCAGCTCACGGCTGCGTTCCCGTGTTCGTTCGGCTTCCGCCCGCAAGGCCTCGGCCTCGGCACGTGAGGTGTCCTGGCGCCGCTTTTCGACCTCGGAGCGCCGCAGTAGCTCTTGCCGCGCCGCTTCGACAGCCTCAAGCGCGGCCCGCTGTTCTGCCTCAGCGGCCTCAAGGGCGGCGATATGGCGCTCGGCCAGTTCCGCTTCCTGTGCCTCACGGACCTCCAGGGCACGAGTCACTTCAGTGGTCTCTGTTGGTGCGGCGGTAGCCGTTGGTGCCGTCGGGGCGTCCGGTCTGTCTTGTGCAAGGATGGAACCCGGGGGCAGCGCAGAGAGCGCCAGTGCCAGCGCCAGGGGCTTCAGGCAGCGCGGGGAGCGCGCCGTCCGCGACGACGGCGTGTCCAGGACATCGCCTTCGGCTGCCTGAGGATTGTGAGATGCATATGCCATGTTGAGGGTTCTCCGTCGCGTCATAGTGACGCCATTTGTCCGTATTCACGTTCAAAGCGATGCTGGAACAGCGCTTCAAGATCAAGCAGCAGGTTGACGCGTTGACTCCAGAGTTCCAGGGAGCCAGGCGTGTCGCTGAGCTGGTTGTCTACGCGCGCCACCATGTCCTCAAGCTCCGCCAGGTAGAGGGCGGATGCAGCGGGCATGGCAGGCGTCTCCTCGCGCAGCGTGCGCAGGCGACGTTCCAGGCCCTGGGAGAAGGCAATCAGTTCTTCCAGCGAGGCCTCGCGTTCAGCGACGTCCTGCTCCGTCTGAGCGCCAGGCGCGCCCTGCAGGTCTGCTTCCAATTCCTGTGGTGCCAGTGCCAGGTCCGTGCCTTCGGCAGGACCGCTGCCTGTGCCAGACTTGTCCATGGTGAGGACCACAAGGACCGCGAGCACCAGGCTGGCGGCGATCGCCAGTATCGGTATCCGGGACCGGCGGTCGGTGCTCCGCGCGTCCTGCGTACCAGACGTTTCGGCAGGTGCCTCATCGGCGGGAAGGGCTTCAAGCGCCGCACGGACCTGTGCCCAATCGTCGCTTCTGGGATCCAGCAAGGGCAGCGTGCCCAGACCCAGCGGGTCCTCGCCTCCGTGTCCCGGTGCGCGGCCCAGGGGTCCTTCGGGACCGTGCTCGCGCTGCTTGTACTTGGCGTCGTCATTCATAAAACATGTCTCCTTGCTCAGGCCTCGGCATTTGCGAGGCCGGCTTTCTCCCGTTTCCCGATCAACGACCGCAGTCGTTTTCGGGCCCGCGAGAGCCGGGTTTTCGAGAAGCTCTCGGTCTTGCCGAAAAGCCTGGCGATCTCTCCATGGCGGTAGCCTTCGACGTCGTGGAGCCAGATCACCAGCCGATCCTCCTCATCGAGCATCGCCAGGGCTTCGTCGAGGTCCAAGGCGCGTCCAATTCCCTCCTGCTCACCTTCACAGGACGCACGGAAGTCCTCAAAGGTCACAAGTTCGGCTTTGGGTCGTTTACGGATGGCACTGATGGCGTGGTTCACCGCCAGGCGACGCAGCCAGCCCCAGAACGGCGAATCGCCCCGATACTGGCCAATGCGCCGAAAGGCCGTGATGAAGGCCTCCTGGGTGACATCCTGGGCCTGCTCGCGACAATTCAGCACCCGCGCAGTGACCGTGAACACCGGGCGGTGAAACTGGCGATAAAGAGACTCGCAGGCGGCGAGGTCACCGCGCCTGGCACGCGCGAGCGTCATCTCGTCGACTTCCGTCTCGAAACCTGTGGAACTGATCATCAGGGACTAGGACGCCGGGCCTGGGAAAAACGTCGCAGGCCGATTGCAGAAAACTTCGGCATTATAGCGAGCAGCCAATCGACGCCCCTGGGCCAGGGCCCGCAGGAGACACAGCATGGGACGCTGGAAGCCCCCACAGAAACCCTCCAGTCCTTACATCACCCGCGAAGGCGCCGAGGCCTTGCGGGAGGAGTTGCAGCACCTTTGGAAAGTTGAAAGACCCGAAGTCGTCAAAGCGCTCTCTGCGGCTGCCGCTGAAGGGGATCGCTCGGAAAACGCGGAGTATAGCTATCGGAAGAAGCAGCTGGGCGGCATCGACCGGCGGGTTCGTTATCTGAGCAAGCGACTCGACCAGGTGCAGGTCGTCGATCGTGTGCCTGATGATCGGGATGTGGTTCGCTTTGGGGCGTGGGTACTACTGCTGGACGAGGAAAATCTGGAAACCGAGTACCGAATCGTGGGCGCCGACGAAACGAACGCACAGCGGGGGTGGGTCTCGGTGGACGCGCCGGTAGCGCGTGCGTTGCTGGGCAAGCGGGTCGGGGATGAAATCGCCGTGCGCCTGCCTGAAGGCAATGTGCACTTCGAGGTTGCGTCGGTCTGCTATGAAGGGCCGCAGCGCTGAATCGACGGGTTTCAGTGCCTGCCGAGGGGCCGTTTCTGTGGGGGTTTGCAATGGGTCGCCAAGCAGAACAACTGGCCCGCAGTATCGGTGGTGTGAGCGCTTGAAAACCACTAAATCAACGCTACTTATAGGAGGTGGTCGCCGCTAGGGACCACTGACAACGGTCCGGCCAGAAGGCGGACTTAACAACACCGTTTTGCTTAAGGAGACTACGGTTATGACGACCTTTGATTTTTCACCCCTTTACCGCACGTCCATCGGTTTCGACCGGCTCGCTAACCTGCTGGCTTCTGCCCAGCGTGTTGAGCAGGGCGCCGGTT
>JBCDHO010000140.1:0-6854 GCA_038749855.1 Pseudomonadota bacterium | reverse complement strand
CGTCGAAAGCGTTCATCCAATGACCGTCATGATGCTCCTGAACCTCGTCTACTTTCGGGGGCGCTGGACCCTTCCCTTTGACGAGAGCGCCACGGAGCATGCGCCCTTTCGCATGGCGGGTGGTGGTACGGAACCCACCCCGCTCATGCGGCAGACCGGCGAGATAGCCTACTTCGAGAACGATGCGTTACAGGCCATAGAGCTCACGTACAAAAATGCCGACATCGCATTCCTCGTGCTGCTGCCGAGGGATGAAAGCACCCCAGGCGCGGGGCTTGATGCCCTTGAGCGCAGGCTGGTCGAGGGGTTGTGGAGTGAGGTGGTTAGTCGCCTCCTGCCGCGCGAGGTCGAGATCTACCTACCGCGTTTCTCACTGGGCGCTACGCTTTCCTGCAAGGCAGGCCTCGAGGGCCTCGGCCTGACCTTGCCTTTTGGCCAACACGCGGATTTCAGCGGGGTGAACGATGGTATTGGTGATCCCATTCTGATCTCAAAAGTCACACAGCTGGCCCGGATTGAGGTTGACGAGGAGGGCACGGTGGCGACTGCGGTAACGGCCCTCGAGTACATTGGGCTTTCACTCCCGCCTGAGCCCATTGTGTTTCGCGCAGATCACCCTTTCCTTTTTGCCCTTCGAAAGCAGAGTACGGGCGCCATCTTTTTCCTTGGGCGGTTAATGGATCCCGCTACGGGTTAAGGAGAAGGCCCCAAAAAAGAGGGGCAGCCAGACACAAAAAATGCCGGCCTCCATCGAGGCCGGCTCTTGGTTCAGCACCTGGCGTGCAAGCTAGCCGGGTGAGGCATTACGCCTCAGGCGTCACCGCTGCCGTCATCGGGCGGCGGATCCGACGGCACGATAATGATGCAGCCGGTCACCCGTTTCAGCGCAGACTCGCGCGTCGAAGTGCTTTTCGCATAGAGGCTCAGCAGGTCGATTGCTTCCTCACCTGCACTTACATCGTCTCCGAAGATCACGTCACCGACGCTGAAGTCGATGGCGCAGGTGTCATAGTCGCCCCCGCTTTCGCCGGAGACCTCACAGAACGTGTCCTCGTTGTAGTTGGGCAGCAGGTTGGAATTGTTGATTGACGGCTGGCTGTCTGCGTCCTCGGAGAAGACGAAGCCAACGATGCCCTCCCACGGCGCGTCCGAACCACGGGCCTTGGCCGTGAATCGCTTCAGCTGCCAGAAGCCTTTGTACGGCATGGGGATGGCCACCTGCTGGAACGCGTCCGGCCGGTTGACCGGGGATTGCGCCGCGCCGTTGTTGAACAGGGCTGCCGAATCACCGATGCCGTAGAACCGAGGCATTACCGGGTTGTCGCCGTCACCCGTACCCGCAGCAACCGCTTCACCCACGAAGTCCGGACCCACGCCGGTGGTGTTCACGCTCACTCGTGCGTCGCGCGAGTCACCGAGGCAGATGGCCACTTCGGCGGGGCCGGCGGGGCCTCGCTCGCCGTCGGCGCCATCGGCACCGTCGGCACCGTCCTGTCCGTCGACACCGTCTTTACCATCAGCGCCCCTGAGGTCGTCGGTCGTGAACTCGAGATCCTCGAACTCACTGAAGAAGGTGACTTGGCCTGTGGTCTCGTCGTATGAACCGCTGGTCCAACCTCGGCCGTCCTCACCGTCTTCTCCATCGATGCCGTTCATACCGTCGGCGCCGTCATTTCCCCGTGGGCCCTGGATGCCCTGAGGCCCCGTAAGGCCGGTAGCGCCATCAGCGCCGTCCTCCCCATCCGCACCGGGTGAGCCATCGGCGCCGTCAGCACCGTCCTTACCTGCCGGGCCCTCTGGCCCACGCAGGTCACCCGTGGTGAACTCGAGGTCCTCAAACAGGCTGAAGAAGGTGACCGTGCCGGTTTCTTCGTCATACTCACCGCCGGTCCAGCCGCGGCCGTCCTGGCCATCGTTGCCGTCAGCCCCTGACGTTCCCGCAGGGCCGACCGGGCCAATGGGGCCCTGGATGCCCTGGGGACCCGCGACGCCCGCCGGACCCGCTGGGCCAGTGGGTCCGCGATCACCGTCCTCGCCTTTCATGCCGGGTGCACCGTCCGCGCCATCCTGCCCCGGCGCGCCGTCCGCACCAGCGGGGCCTTCGGGTCCTCGCGGTCCGCGCAGGTCACCGGTGGTGAATTCGAGGTCCTCGAACAGGCTGAAGAAAGTGACCGTGCCGTTCTCTTCGTCGTACTCTCCGCCGGTCCAGCCGCGACCATCTTCGCCGTTGGTTCCCGGCGTGCCCGGAAGACCAGCCGGTCCTATGGGGCCAATCGGACCGATGGGTCCCTGGATGCCCTGTGGGCCTGCGGCGCCAGCCGGACCTGCCGGACCTGCCGGACCTGCTGGTCCAGCGGGGCCGCGATCGCCGTCTGCGCCTTTCATGCCAGGTGCACCGTCTGCGCCATCCTGGCCGGGTGCACCGTCAGCACCAGCGGGACCTTCGGGCCCTCGCGGTCCGCGCAGATCTCCGGTGGTGAACTCGAGGTCTTCAAACAGGCTGAAGAAGGTGACCGTGCCGTTCTCTTCGTCGTACTCACCGCTGGTCCAGCCGCGACCATCTTCGCCATTGGTTCCCGGCGTTCCCGCGGGACCGGTTGGACCAATGGGGCCGATCGGACCGATCGGACCAATGGGCCCTTGGATGCCCGGCGGACCTGCGACCCCTTGTGGACCAGCTGGGCCCGGTGCGCCGTCAGTGCCGTCGGCGCCCGGAGCGCCGGGCGCACCGTCTTGCCCGTCTTCACCGGGCGACCCTGGGGCACCCCTCAGGTCTTCGGTCATAAACTCCAGGCCGTCGTCACTGGTGAAGGTCACGATGCCGGTTTCCTCGTCGTACTCGCCGCCGGTCCAGCCGAGGCCGTCCTCGCCGTCGTTGCCGGGGGCGCCGTCTGAGCCGTCCGCACCGCGGGGGCCTGCCGGACCTGCCGGTCCCTGGCCGCCGCCGCCGAGCTCCGTAAAGATTGTCAGGTCATAGAGCGCGATGTTGCCGGGCTTGCGGTCGTCATCATCGTCATCGTCGTCGTCATCATCGTCGTTGTCGTCGCCGCCACCGCCGCTGCTGTCGTCATCGTCGTCATCGTCGTCGTCACCGCCGCCGCCGCCTTTGCCGCTGTCGTCATCGTCATCATCGTCGTCGTCATCGCCGCCTTTCCACCACCAGGTTTCGGTGCCGTACTCCACTTCCAGGAGTGCGAGGGCTTCATCGCAATCGTCGTCATCGTCGTCGTCATCGCCGCGCCGTCCGGTTTCGAGGCCGTCGATGCCATCAGTGCCTTCGAAGCCGCCGACGCTGTCCAGATCGAAGAGGTCCTTGCAGCTGTTGCCGCTTGAGTTGGCCGAGACCACCTTGAGGAGGTAGTCGCCAACAGGCACGTTGGGCTCGCCACCGGAGATTGCTTCGGGCAGGTCGGCGACCACGCAGTCAAGGCCGGCCGGGTTCAGCGGTGGCGATGGGAAATCCTCCTGGTCCTGGCACAGGCCCTGATTCGAAGGAATGTTCAGCGGGTTGGGTGATGTGCCCAGCCAGATGGTGGGGTTTTCGCCGCGAGGGCCGTAGAGCTCGCTACCCCAGATGATGAGCTGCGTCGGTGATGAATAGTCGTCAAGTTGAACTTCCTGGACTTCCGTGGCGGCCTGGGCAGCGCCCGCGGCCATGGTGCAGAGTGCAACGGAAATCGGCAGCGCCAGGCGGCGCCACTTTTCGTGCCGATGGATAGTGCTCACGACAAACTCCTGAAAGCTGTCGTCCCTGATGTCGCTGGGCCGCACACGATTGTGCGTCCAGTGGCGTCCCTTGAAGCGCTGTTCCGTCCTCTGCCGGCTGTCCCTGAGCTTGCACCCGCAAACGCCAGAGTCGCGCCAACACCCCAGCTTCCGCGCACGGCGGAACCGGATCAGTCTTCGCTCGAAGTCGACAAAGCCTCCTCTCCCGTGAGGCGTAGTCAGGGTGATTCAAGGTCCCCGTTGCGTCCCCGGCTACGGTGGAGTGAAGCCGGTTTGCTTGGTCTTTGAAGTCATCCGAACTGCGTAGGTTTTGCAGTCATCCGAACTTTGTTGCCTTTTTTCACCATAGACCAGCGGCACGAGAATGCAAGTCCCTGGATGCGGTACGGGTCAACACGATCTCCGAAATGAAAGACCCCGGCGGTTGCCGGGGTCTGAAAAGTGCTGGTATTTCAGCCAGTAATGGCGTTCAGGTTGCCGACTCAGTCGCGCCGTATCGCATAGGCCGCGAAGGTGCAAAGCAGCAGGATCAGGATGCCGAGGGCAAAAGGATTGTCCACGGGAATGTCCGCGGTGCCGCGCGGGGTCGGTGGTGGTGGCGGCGGCGGGATGTCGTCGCGCAGCCGGGCCACGGTGAAGTCATCGAAGCCGAAGACGTCGCCCGCGTCGGAGTTGGCGAAGGAGACCGTGGTGAAGGGATCGTCGGCGATGATGCCGAAGAACAGCACGGACCCGCTGACGCCGTTGACCGTGTGCGGAATGTCGATGATTTCGCTGCCGTAGGTAAAGCTCAGCCGCCCGTTAAAGTCGCCCATGTCGATGCCGGAGAAGCCAAAGGCGCGGATCGGTTCGGAAAAGGTGATGGTGAAGTTGCGGTCCGTGTCCCAGTACTTGGTGCCGGAGGTTGGGTAGCGGCCGTCGTTATTGGTCAGTCCCATGGCGATCTCTTCAACAAAACCGCCGCCCCCGGTGAGGGTTGCCGTGCCAACCGTGAAGTCGACCACCAGGGGTGCCACGTCGGCGTCGTCGAACCCCTCGAAGTCTTCGGTGCCGAAGCTTGTCGCCAAGGCTGCGAGGAAGTTGGCCCGTGCCTGGTCCGCGTTGGGCGTACTGGCCAGCGGCGTCGTATCGCCCTGGCCCGTGTCTTCACCGAAAAACGTTTGTTGCGCCTGGGCACTTGCGGCGAGGCCGAGGGCCAGCGCAAGCGCAGACAGCTGCTGCATGAGCTTGAGTTTCATTGCGGTTCTCTCCCTTTCCCCAGGGCCCTGAAAGCGTGTGGGCCTCCTGCTCCGGACGGTCGCTGCCTGTGGGCCTGGCGCGGCCTGTCCAGTCTGTGCAGGCCACCTTCACCTGCGCTTGGGTCACTCAAATCGTCGTACCCGGTGGACTCGGGAACGCGTCGGTGACCACCAATAGCCTAGCGCAAACAAGGAATTGTGGACAGCTTCGCGGAATGAGCTGCGGTTTGGCGCGGTGAAAATCATGCCTACGCACGGCTGGCGGAAATGATGAACGCGCTGCGTTAAGTCAGGCGAGACACTCGTTGACAAAGGAGGCACGAGGCCATGAATCGTTTCGTTTTGCTTGGGTCGTTTGTACTGCTCGCCGCCTGTGGTGGCGGAGAAACAGACGTCGAAAATACGGAGTCCGGGCCCACAGAACTGGGTGTGTCGACAGCAGCGGCAGAGCGCGTGCTGAAGGGCCCGCTGCCGGAGCCGTGCTTGCTGATCGACGAGGCGCGCGCGCAGGAATTGCTGTCTGCGGTCGAAGTGTTTCAGCGCCAGGGGACCGATACGCCGGCGGTGGAGCGCTCTTGTACCTACCAGGCTGGCACCGGCGATGAGCACCGTGTGGTCGGGGTGTTCCTGAACATGATGGGCGGCGTATTCGAAGACTCGGCATCGCTTTCGGATGAGCGGGTCCAGGAGCTGATGATGGCCTTCATGGACGGGGCAGAGCTGGTCTCAAGGGATCAATCGATGGGCCGCTGGGTGTTCGTGTTTAATGATGAAGACACGACCATCGTGAGGGTCATCACGGGCGTGCGCGGGACGGCCGTGATGTCAGACCGGCTCGTGTCGGAAGGGCACATCACCATGAGCCTTAAGGACAAGTCCCGTGGCGTGCAGGAGCGCGAGGCGGTACTTCGTGAAGAGGCGAAGCGGGTTTATGGCGTGCTGCTGGAAAGGACTTGAGGAGTGGTGGGGTCAGAGTCAAGGGACAGAGTCAACGAGGCCGGGAATCGGCCGAGTCAACCGACCCGACTCTGACCCCGGAAGCTCCCTGTTGGAGCGCGCCTAAAGCCTGCGTTACTCGAGCTACTCTCTGATCGCTTCGGCGAGTTCGTCGTCGTAGACAATTTCCTCGATCAGCATGTCAACGGCCTTGCCCATGACTTCTGTCCAGCTTTTTTCGAGGCCCCCTGCCTTTCTTTCCTTGTAGGTGCCCTGGTAGCTGGATTCATAAATGACCTCTGAGGTTTCAGCATCGGCAAAGCGCAAACTGCTCTTGACGTCACCGATGAAATCGATGGTCCAGAAGTTGGCGTCCATGTCGAACCAAAAGCGATCGACCGTACCTGTGATCGCGATACTGGGATTTTTTCCTGTGCTGTGACCGTTGTCTTCAATGGCATCAACCAAGGCGGCTTGGACGATGGCTTCTACCGGCTCGGCGGTGGTGATGTCAGCGGTGTTCTGACCAAAGCCGTTCTTCTTCCAGCCAATGCGGAGTGTATCGGCCCGATTGTCTGTCAGCACAGGCGATGAAAAGACAAGCGGCTCGGGCTCACTGATGGGCCCAACGATGTCCGCAGACTCCGAGTGCTGTACTTCCAACTGCGCGTCGGTAAAGGCACAGGCCTGCAACATCAGCAGACATAGGATCAGAGTGATGAGCTTCATAGGTTCAGGGCCTCCAGTAGATGATCTTGTTTGCCATGCGTCTTGCGGCTCTGTTGAGCGCTTCATCGAGGTCACTGTTAACGACTACTTCATCCGTTTCGAATGCCTCTAATGGTCGTGAGGTTTTACTGGTGATGTAAGCCCGTTCGTAATCGGGGCTCTGGTTGTCGCCTGTTGGGTTCAAGCTGTATTTGAATTCAACGAAGGCGGCAACCAGCATTGCGT
>JBCDHO010000139.1:0-6944 GCA_038749855.1 Pseudomonadota bacterium | reverse complement strand
TCAATGGCGCCGGGCACCTCATCCGGCACGGCTTCCCGGTCGCCGCCGGCCTGCGTGGCCTGGCTTTCTTCCTTGAGGACCCAGTGCCAGTTCAAGGGGGCGCCTTCCGGATCCGCGGAGTTCACCATGGCGGTCACGGTTTGCCCCGGGGAAAGGATGACGGAATCCGCGGCACCGCGCCCGTCAATGGCGATGTCCGAGATGGTCGGTGCCCGATTGGCAGGCCATTCGCCGGTCCACAGGTACTCCATCGTGTCCACGGCCGCCGTCGAAGCGCCGTCTTCCAGGAACATGCCGTACCAGGTGGGCGTACGTTCCTGTTTCTGGCCCCAGAGGAACACGTAGTTGCCCAGCAGGTTTCCGTCCATGGCGATGGCCGTTTCGAAACTCTTGAGGTAGTTGTTGGCCTTGTCCGTGCTGTTCTGCTCGATCGGGGCCTCCCAGCTCGTGGTGGCCACCTCCCAGTGCCCGATGGCGCCCCATTCGGTCACCATGTAGGGCTTATTGAAGCCTGTCTCCTCGAGATAGCGGGGCAGGTTCACGATGTCGCCGTACATCTGGATGCTCAGGAAATCGAGGGCCGGCGCGCGGCTTTCGATGAGTTCTGCCAGCTCACCGCTGAAACCGGCGAGGGCCGTGGTTGTCGGGTGGTTGGGGTCTGCCGCATCGATCATCTCGGCGATCTCATTGATGGCGTCGAAGACCTTCGGGTTCTCGAAGAACAGGTTGGGCTCGTTGCCGATCATCCAGGCGAGCAGCGCCGGGTGGTCCTTGTACTTGAGCACCTCCCCCTGGGCATACTCGAGCTGTTTGCGCACGGCGGCCTCATCGTCGTAGTCAAAACCCTTGCGCTCCGGTTTGATGTCCAGGCACATGACCACCATCAGCCCGAGGGCGAGGGCCTCATCGAGTACTTCCTGGCCGGTCTGCTGACCATTGTCCGTGCGCCAGGTCCGGAAGCTGTTGCCACCGCGGGCGGCCAGCTTTGCCTTGTCACCGAACTCGACGCCGGCGCCGTGGATTTCGAAGGGCGCCCCGTCGCGCAGCAGGACCCAGCCGGACTCGTGCTGTTCCAGGGTGACGACGGCCGGTGCTGCGCCAGCATGCGCTGGAAGGCCAGCGGTCAGGGTGAGCAAAGTGGCGAGGGCGAGGGGCTTCAGCGGCATGGACACATCCGGTGATGAAAAGGCTGTCGCATTTTGAACGAAAGTTGGGGGCCGCGACAATCCGCGGCCCCCGCTTCCCCCGGCCCCCGTTAATCCTCTTTTACGCGGCCCCTTCCCCTTGCGAAGATTCAGTCCTCGCAGGTCCCGGTCGCCACCAGCGCCGTCAGGCTCATGCGCTTCTCGCCGTCATTGCCTGAGAGCACGGCGTCCGCGCGCTGGCAGCTGGCGAAGGTGACCTCCAGCGTGCCCCAGTCCTCCAGGGGCTGGCTGCCTGGGTTCTGCGGCTCCTCGAAGCGCCCCTCGGATCCACTGTTGACCAGGTCGAAGGTGAGCGTGCTGCCCGCAACTGGCTCAGAGTCGTCGCGCTCCGTCGCACCGACCAGCCACAGGGGCTCGCCGTCGTCGTCGTAGCCGAAGAAAGCCACGGAGACCGCACTGCCGTTGTCCACCAGGTAGAAGCCGTCGCCGGCCGCCGCTTCGTCATAGAACACGGCGGACAGGTTCGGCGATTCCAGATTCTCAGCAGCGCCGCCCGTTGGGCCCTGGCGACAGCTGCCCTGCGTGACCAGCGAATCCAGCGTCATGACCTTGGTGCCGTGGACGCCGTCCAGGACCGCCGTGCCGGCGTTGCAGTCATCGAAGCGGAAGGTGATCTGGCCCCAGGGCTCGAGTGGATCGCTGCCCGGATTCTGCGGGCGGCCAAAGCTGCCCTCGGGGCCGCTTTCCAGCATGTCGAACACCAGGCCGCCGCCCAGGGTCGGGCGCTGGTCCGCCAGGGACGCCGTGCCCACCAGCCACATGGGTTCGCTGCTGCTGTCGTAGCCGAAGAAGGCCGCGGAGAGGTTTTTGCCGTCGGCAATCAGGTAGAAGCCGTCGCCGGGGGCGTCCTCGTCGAAGGTGACGCTCGAGAGCAGGCTGCCGGGCAGCCGTTCAACGGCGCCGACATCGCAGCGCGGGGTGCCATCACCATCACTGTCCAGGGCGCGCACCAGGCCGAAGGCATCGATACCGGGGCACTGATCCGGCTCAATCGCGTCGACCAGCAGGCCGTCCGCCGCTGGCAGGAGCGTGGTGTAGCCGCCCGCGTCGCGTGCGTCACTGAAATGCTCCGGCGCCAGCACGATGTCTGCGCGACCGCATGCGGCACCGGGTGAGAACGCATTCACGCCGCTCAGCCGGGGTGCGAGCCCCCCGACCACCCGGCACACCGGTTCGCCGTTGCCGTCGAGAGCGCTGTTGCGGATCGTGCTGGGACCGGCGCCTTCCTGGCTGTAAAGCAGCGGCGCGCTGTTGCCCGCGGCCGTCACGTGCTCCAGCAGGGCCACGCCGAAGAGGTTGCCGATGAGCCCAAGGCTGTCCGCCTCGGCCAGGTCGTTATCCTGGACGATGGCGTTGACCATGGTCAGGCGCCCGCCCTGCAGCTCGACGAGGTAGCGCTCCATGACATTGCCTTCCAGGCTGACCTGGCTCATGTTGAGTTCGCCGTTGTTGCGCAGCAGCGTCTGGCCTACGTGCCCGGCCACAGCCACGCGCTCCAGCGAGAGGGCGGCACCACCGGCCACGTTGATGACGGCGGAGGTGCCGCCGTCCTCGTTCTCGTTCGTTAGGCCGCCCTCCAGGGACAGGTCACGCAGGCGCAGGTCCGGGCTGACCACGTTGAAGAGCGGAAAGCGCCCGGAGCCGCTGATCGCGGAGCGGTCCGGCCCCATGCCGATGATGTCTACGGCGCTACCGATGGTGAGCGGTGCCGTTTCCTCGTCCAGCATCACCACGCCGGGCGCCAGGAGCAGCGTCCGCCGCTGGCCGGCGAGGCTGCTGACGGCGGCCTGCTCCAGGGCATCGCTGAGCGTGCAGCGTGGCAGCCCGAGGCGAGGCGGACACTCACCCTCGCTTTCCGTGCACTCGAGGGTGCAGGCAGAGTCCTGGTCCTCCGAGGCGTCGACCACGAAGTCGGCCTCCGGGCCACGGACCATCTCATGGCGCCCGGTGAGCCGCCCGTCCACGAGACCGTTGTCGTTGAACACTTCAAACTCCACCGTGACGGAGTCGCCAACGTCCTGTCCGTCCAGGTTTATGGCATAGAAGCGCGTCTGTGATTCACCCGGCTGCAAGGTGTCGAAGTTGGCGATAGCAAAGAGCTGTCCATCACGAATCACGTGCACGATGGTGTTCTCCGAAACCGTGCCCTGGAGGGTGTCACCTGCCGGCGTACGGTTCGTCACCGTGAATTGATAGACACCGCGCCGGTATTGCCCCGGCACCACCGAGGGTGCGACCACCTCGACATCCAGCTTGGGCTGGCGCACGTGCTCCAGCCGAACGTCGACGCAGTCGAAGAGCGTGGTGCTGGTGGGCCGCTTCTCGCCGTCGCTCAGGACCACGTTGTCGGACACGCAGGCCCGCACCGTTTCGGTTTCGAAGTCGTTGGTGAAGGTCCGGGTGGCGACGATCTCGCCTTCATTCTGCGATGCCACCAGCAGGGGGCTGTTGTTGTCCACCGTGGGCGTGACGACGTCGGTTTCCAGGTTGCGGAAGCCGCTGCCGGCGTTCCAGTCCACGTCGAAGCGGTGCAGGTCGACATCGTCTACGTCCGTGTAGCGGAAGGTGAAGGTGGCGGGGAAGCCGGCCGTAATCTCGATCGGCGTCGTGTCTGGGTTGTCCATGGAGACCGACTGGAGCTCCAGCACCGGCGGATCGTTGACCGGTTCGAGGGTCAGGGTGACCGTCTCCGGCTCGGACCAGTCCCGGCCGTCGGAGACGCGGAAGGTAAAGCTGGTCTCGCCGTACCAGTGCTGAGGCCCCTGGAAGACCAGTTCGGGTGCCGTGCCAGTGAGCGTGCCCACGTCGGGGCCTTCGAGCACCTGGTAGGTCAGCGGCAGGTCCACGGCGCCGTCCGGGTCCGTACCGGACAGGCGGATGGGCAGGGGAATGTCCTCCTGGCCCGTCAGCTCGATGCGGTCTGCTGACGGCGGCCGGAACTGTCGCGTTACGTCGATGCTTACCGTGGCCGGCGCGCTGCGCGCCAGGCCGTCCGTGGCAGAGAAGGTGAAGCGGTCCGTGCCCGTGAAGCCGTCGTTGGCTGTGTACACCACGCGCGCACGGCGGTCGTCGATGGGTTCAATCACGCTGGTCTCGAACACGTGAATGACGTCCGTCGTCTTGTCGAAGACGTAGAGGTTGCGGCTGTTCACGGCCACGCTGTCCGGCCTGCCGAAGTCGCCCAGCAGGAAGCAGCGCTGCTCCGGCGGGCACACGCTGACCGCCTCGCCCCCGAATACGCCGTCATCGGTAAAGCGCTGAATGCGCCCGTTGCCCCAGTCGGCGACATAGATGTTGTTGCGACGGTCGATGGAAGCGCTTTGGCTCTGGCTGAACTGGCCGTTACCGGAGCCGTAGTACAGGGCCTCGCCGGTCTGGCAGGTGACGCCCGTGCGACAGGAAAAGCCGCGGCTGGCCTGGCGCAGTGGATCGCAGCCTTCGCCAGAGGTACAGGCGCCGATCCAGCCCACCATTTCACCGATGATGGGTGTGCCGTCGGCATCGCGGACGCTCGGTGACATTTTGTGCACGCGCCCTTCCGTGACGAAGATGATCTCGTTGTCGTGGTTCAGGACCATGTCCCGCGCCACACTGAAGCCGCCCCCGGCGGTCTCGCCCGGGTCGATCTCGAACATCGCGATGGGCTCGGGGAAGATCCAGTCACCGTCATCCGGGTCCTGCTCAGACTCCCACAGGTCCAGCACCCGAACGTTGCCCAACCCGTCGGGCAGGAACATCAGGTCGTGCTCGTTGATCAGGAAGGACGAAAGACCGCTGTAGCGGCTGGGTGGACTCTCGTGCCGGTAGCGGCGGATGATTTCCAGCGTTTCCGGCTCGAGCAGGTAAAGGCGCACGCCCGCGGGTCCGTTCTGGCCTGTGTACAGGATGATGTTCTGGCCGGGCACAAAGTAGATGCCGTTGTTCAGGGAGCTGTTCCGCTCGAGCGCAAGGCCCGCGAGTACATTGCGGTCTTCGTCGAAAACCACGATGCGGGACTCGCCGCCATGGCAGTCCACGACATAGCTCAGGCCTTCATCGGTGATCAGCACGTGGTCCGGATTGGCGAGTTCACTCCAGGGCCGGTTCGCATCACAGGTGCTCCGCGCCTCGTAGTTGCCGCGGAAGTCCTCGATGAAGTAGGGCAGCAGCGGCGCTTCGAAGCCGCCGTTCGGCGGGAAGCTTTCGATGCGGAAATCCAGCGGGTCCGTGTCCGGGTCATTGCCCTCGATGATGATTTCCTGGGGCAGGAAGGTCCGGGCGCTGGCCCGGCGGGATTCGGCCGTCGGCGTCAGGTTGGTCCCCGCCTGCTTGACGGTGATGCGCTGAACGTCCACGTCCGTGTTGCCGAAGTCGTCGGTGGCGCGCCATTCCAGCTCGTGGCGGCCGAGCGCAAACTCGGCCTGCTGCGGCGGAACCTGTCCGTCCACCTCTAGGGTCGGATCAGCGTCGCCAAAGTCGAACACGCGCGCCTGCCCGAGCTCGACCATGGCCGTGTCACCATCGGCCTCGACGACTTTCGAGGGTGGCGCCAGCACCGTGGGCGGCAGCGTGTCCACCACGTTGACGTACTGGACGATGTCCGTGCGGTTGCGCTCGCGCTGCTCATTGGGGCCATCGTCCCTCGCGGTCCAGACCACGCGCGTGGTCTGGCCGATGGGCCAGAACTCCGGGAAGGGGCCGGCCAGCTCTGTCTCCGGGGCGCAGTCGTCTTCCACCGTGAAGCCCGAGCGCAGCAGCTCGCCGTTGCTCTGGCCCGTGGGTGTGACCCCCAGGATGGAGGCGCCGCCCAGCTCCAGCGCTTCGACCGTGTAGGTGTCCTGGAAGATCGTCGCTTCCGGCGGCACGCTGTCCAGCACCGCGATCTCGCGCTGCTGCTGGTTGATGCTGCCCGTGGGCGTGTCGGCGAAGGTAAAGCCATCCAGCGTCAGGCTGGCGGTGATCAGTCCGGCGTTGATGCCCACGTTGAGGGCAAACTCGGCGAACTTGGCGCCGCTCTTGCCGAGGATTTTCTCGGCGCCCTTGGGCAGCGGCAGGCCGGGCACATAGAGGTAGTCCCAGAAGGAGGCATAGTTCTCCGCCCGGTAGTTCTCCTGGTGGATACCCGTGGACAGGCGCAGCGTGTTGTCGCCGAGGTCCTCGACACCATTACCCGCCAGCGACCGCGTGACGACCACATCCGTGTTCCAGGCAAAAACGACGGGGCGCGAGTTGTCGAGCCACTTGCCCGAGTCCGGCTGGACGGACAGCTGGGTGCCCAGCACATTGGCGGCGCGCCCGCGGGTGGCGTCGCGCCGGACGTCCTGGTGGCACTGGCCAGCCGGCGGCGCATACTCAATGTCTTTTGGCAGGATCAGCGAGGGCGGACAGGCCTTCAGTGACAGGTTAAGAAGATAGGTGGTGAGGTTCAGGGCCTCGCCCGTGAAGTAGTCCGGGGCAACCAGGCCAGCCCCGAAGGCTGCGTTGTGCGACGCCCCAAGCGCAAACTGGCAGACCAGCGCGAGGGTCTCGGCCGTGTCTTTCTGTGCGGCCTGGACAGTGAACTTGAGACCTTCGGCGGGCGGCGCCTCGACGGGCCGCGCTTTCTGCCGAAGATCGGCGTGGGCAACGCTGCTGAGCAGCAGGAGCTGGCAGATTGTGAGTCGCTTGAACATCGGTTCCCCCCGGAACGTAGTGATTGGGCTTACCGATGAATGCAGGAATTTGCGGCCAATCGGGTCACGGGCCGTTCAACCGGCGGCC
>JBCDHO010000138.1:0-6949 GCA_038749855.1 Pseudomonadota bacterium | reverse complement strand
GGCGTCGCGGTGGCCAGGGCCGGAGGAAGCAGGCATCGTGGTGCCGGGCAGCCGCAGCGTGTATTTCAGCTGTCGATGTTCAGCCATCAGTACCCAGGCCGTGAGAATCGAAAGCCGCTCTTCGATCGGGCGGCCCTCGAGCTGCCGGTAATCAAGCACGCAGCTCGCTTCCTGCGGCGTCTCCATCTGACGCGTGTACAGCTGATCATGGCGTGCGCTCGTACGCCAGGCAATATGCTTCAGCGGGTCGCCGGACCGGTAGTTACGAAGGCCGTACACCTGGTCTCCGGAGCCCTTGCGCGCCTTGCCCGCACGCCCGTCACCGCTGGCTGGCAGAGGCGGGGGATCCTGGGCCGGCCGGGGCCAGACCAGGGCACGGCCTGCAGGGAAAACCCATGTCCACGCCCGGAACAGGGCAAGGGGATAGCGCGTCTGCAGTCGCAGCGGTGGAATCTCGAGCCATCCTCGCCGGGTTGTTGGCAGTTCGAGATTCCACGTCGCACTGCGCCCGGCCTGTAGGTCCTTGCAGTCGCCCGACGGATCCGTCGCGAGCGAGGCCTCCAGCGCGTAGCGATTACGGTCCTCCGGGTTGTCGAGGACGAGCTTGAGGTGCAGCGGTTCGCTGGCAAATACCGGTTCGCCCCGCACGCTCGTAATGTCCAGCCCCGCCAGGTTCCGGTAGGTGAGGTGGGTGGTTGTCTGGACAATAGCGCCCAGAACAAACACGAGCAGCAAGGCAAGATTGTTATTGAAGTTCAGACCGCCCAGTCCGGTCAGTATGAGCAAAATTCCAAAACCCACGCCGAAACCGGTCGGCAGGATGAAGACGCTGCGGTAAACCAGCGTATAGGGCGGTGAGCGGGCATCTTTACGCTTCCTCACCCGTTCGATGATGAGTCGACGCAGGGCCTCACCGGGCCAAAGGCCGGCGAGCCGGTGCCCCAGCCCTTGCCGCTTTGGCGAGCGGGCTGCCGTGCCAGCCAGGGAGTTTGTCGTGCCGAGGAGTTCGCTCATGGCGCGTTTCGACCGTGGCTCAGCTTGCGCTCAGGGCACAACGACCTGGTTCAACAGGCCATGGACCTGGTCTTCAACACTCTGTTCGAGACCGTGGCTCACGGTCATGCGGTGCCGGGTCAGGCCCGGAAATACGCCCTTGATGTCCTCCGGTGCGACAAAGTCGCGCCCGTCCAGGAACGCCCGGGCGCGCGCACAGCGCAGCAGCGCGAGACCGGCGCGGGGAGACAGGCCCGTTTCAAACCAGCGGCTGCTTCGCGTTTCCGCGAGCAGTGCCTGCACGTAAGCCAGCAGCGGCTCGCTGACATGGACGCGTGCGCAGTCTTCCTGGAGCGCACGCACCATGTCGGCGTTGAGTACCGCCTGCGTGCGTTGGAGCAGCTGCGAGCGGTCTTCGCTCATCAATAGGCGCTTTTCCACTTCCGGGTCAGGAAAGCCGAGGCTGATGCTGAGCAGGAATCGGTCGAGCTGCGAGTCCGGGAGCCGAAAGGTGCCGACCAGGTCGACCGGGTTTTGTGTTGCGATAACAAAGAACGGGTCGGGCAGGGCATGGGTCGTCCCTTCCACCGTGACCTGGCCCTCGGCCATCGCTTCGAGCAGGGCGCTCTGGGTTTTGGGTGTCGCGCGATTGACCTCATCCGCCAGAACGATGTCCGCGAAGATCGGACCCGGGTGAAACTCAAAGTCCTCTCGGTCACGCCGATAGATCGACACCCCAAGGATATCGGCGGGCATGAGGTCGGAGGTGAACTGAATACGCTGGTAGTTGGCACCCAGCACGGTGGCCAGCGCGTGGGACAGGGTGGTTTTGCCAACGCCAGGCAGGTCCTCGATCAGAAGGTGTCCGCGTGCCAGCAGGCAGCTGAATGCCAGGGCGACTTGGTGCTCCTTGCCCAGCAGGATATCGTTGACCACGGCAATGGCCTGCGTCAGGCGCTCGCGGCGCTCCGTCGGGCTGCTGGCGGTTTCCCTGCCGGTGTCGTGTGCGTCCAGGCTGCTCATGTTCGTCGCTCCGTAAGCGCATCCAGTCGGGCAGCGCAGATAAAGTCGTTCTCGGACAGGCCGCCGATCGCGTGCGTCGTATAGATGACCTCGCAATGGTAGGCGCTCACGGTGAAGTCAGGATGATGCCCCTGACGATTGGCCATCCAGGCCATGGCATTGACGAACGCCATGACCCGCTCAAAGTTGTCGAACTCAAAACGGCGCTGAATGGCGGTCTGATCTGCAGCGAGGGACCAGCCAGGTATCTGGGGCAGCAGCCGTTCCACCCGTTGTTCCGGGAGCGGGTCGATGCCGCCCTCACAGGGCGTACAGTGTCGGTCAGGTAAGGAATGCATCTTGGCTTTATCGCCCTCGAAAAAACGCCGCAGCCTAGCACAACGGTGCGCCAACAAGGCCCTGGGGCGTCGCTGCTGTCGCTTGCCTTCCGGCCTCGCACACCCGTACCGTTGACCGCGCCGCAACGAGGGTGTTCCGTTCATGCAGCTCAGGGAAGCAAGACAGAAGCCGGGTCTCACCGGCCTGGTGCTGCCAGGGGGCGGCGCCCGGGGGGCGTACCAGGTCGGTGTCCTGGCGGGTCTGGTCGAGCTCTGTCAGCCGGATGTACCAACCTTCCCCGTGGTGTGTGGGACATCAGCCGGTGCGGTGAACGCCGTTGTGCTGGCGAGTCACGCGCACGATCTGACCTATGCGGTGGAGCGCTTGGCATCGTTCTGGTCCCAACTGCACTGTGCACGCATCTATCGAACAGACGCTTTTACGGTGCTTGCGTCATCGCTCAGGTGGTTTCTGGCGCTCGTCTCTGGTGGACTTTTGCCGGTTGCGCCCCGTTCCCTGCTCGATAACGCACCGCTGCGGGCGTTACTGGAAGACGCCCTGCGCCTGGAGCGTATCGAGACCGCCATCAAAACGGGCGCCCTGCGCGGAACTGCAGTCACTGCCGCCGCCTATACCCGGGCCAGCGCCATCAGTTTTTTTGCTGCCAGCCCTGACGTCGGCCCGTGGACGCGCAATCGACGCCGCGGTGAGCGAACGCGCCTGCACGTAGACCACATTATGGCCTCGGTCGCATTGCCGATGCTGTTCCCCGCGCAGCGCATCGGTACGGAGTTTTACGGCGATGGCGGCATGCGCTCCGTGGCGCCGTTGAGTCCAGCCATCCACCTTGGCGCTGATCGAATCCTGGTCATTGCCACGCGCGATGAGCGCCCGGACCCGGCGCCCGCTGCGCCGGCCGCATATCCCGGCGCCGGCGAGGTCGGTGGATACCTGCTCGACACGGTCTTCATGGACACGCTGAATGCGGACCTTGCTCGTCTGGAGCGCATCAATCGAACGCTTTCACTCATGCGCGAAACGCAGCGCGCGCAGACGGGATTAAAGTTGATTGAGACCCTGGTCCTTCGACCCAGCCGCGATTTGCGCGAGGTGACAGCCGAACATGCCGCCAGCATGCCGGCGTCTGTGAAGCTTCTGCTGCGTACGCTGGGTGGGTGGGGTCGCGACTGGCGCATGGCGAGCTACCTCTTGTTTGAGGCTTCCTACTGCAAGGCCCTCATGGACCTGGGGCGCGAGGACGCGCTGCGCTCGGCCGTGGAACTGCGCGAATTTTTCGGCCTGGGGCCGGGATCTGCAGACCGGCGATGACTCGCCCCTAGGCAGAGCGCTTCTGCATCTCGTGAACGGCCGGTCGAAAGGCCGGCTGATCGAAGCCTTCAATGTGCGAACGGGGGAAATCGTCGACCGCGATGACCTTTGCTGCCGCCACCTGTGCCGCACGCACCATGGACGCCTGCTCCTCGTTGATGACGCCGCTTTCCACGGCGCGCTTTACGAGTGCGCGGTAGTTGTCGATGGTGACATGCTCACCCGTTGCGTTGCGGATCGCACGCTCCGCTTCTGCTGAACCCAGGATCAGGTTAAAGGCATTGGCAACCCGGCCCGCTGCATCGTCGGCATCGGAGAGATAGACACCGCTTGTCAGCCGATCGCGGCTCGCGTTTTCCGTCATGAGGAGCCGTGCAGCAGCCTGCGAGGTGTCGTCAAGGGGACCATGGTACGAGCGTCCGAAAGGAAAGGTGAGGAAGCGCAGCACACCACCGAGCAGCGGCACGGGGAAGTTACGCAGAATGGCGAGCAGGCTGTCCTGCACCTTTCTCAGGCTGTCTTCCAGGGCCCAGGTGACGAGCGCTACATCGTCCTCAGGCCGTTCCGTGTCTTCAAAGCGCTTGAGTACGGCGCTGGCCAGGTAGAGGTGAATGAGGGCGTCCGCAAAGCGTCCGGACAGGGTTTCCTTGAATTTGAACTTGCCACCAAGCGTCAGCAGCACGCCGTCGGAGATGAGCGCGAAGGCGGCGCTCATGCGGGTCACCTGGCGGTAGTACCGGGCGGTTTTGCCGCGCACCGGTGCCCGGGTCGCAAGCCCACCGGTCACCGCAAGCAGAAAGGAGCGCACCGCGTTGCTGATCGTATAGCCGGCGTGGCCGAACAGGGCATTGTCAAAATCGCGCCGGGACTGGCTCGTTGGCGCCGCCTGAGCCGCCTCCATCTCCTTGAGCAGCCAGGGGTGTGCCCGGATAGCGCCCTGTCCAACGATGATCAGCGACCGCGTCAGGATGTTGGCCCCTTCTACCGTGATGGAGACGGGTAGCGCCATGTAGGCGTGTGCGAGGTAGTTGTTCGGCCCCTGGATGATGCCCTTGCCGCCGTGGACGTCCATGGCGTCGTTGATCGTCTGACGATTGCCTTCCGTGAGCTGGTACTTCAGGATCGCCGACAGCACGCTGGGCTTCTCGCCCTCGTCCAGGGCGACGAGCGTCAGCAGCCGGGCGGCATCCATGCGATAGGTTCGGCCCGCAATGCGCGCCAGGGGCTCCTGGACGCCTTCAAACTTGCCAATAGGCATGCCGAACTGGGTACGAATCCGCGCGTAGGCTCCGGTCAGTAGCGCTGACATCTTGCCCCCGGAGGTGCCCAGCGCCGGCAGGGAGATGGCGCGGCCCGCAGCGAGACTCTGCATGAGCATGCGCCAGCCCTGGCCGATCCGTGCCCGTCCGCCGATCACCCAGTCCATAGGAATGAAAACATCCTCACCCCGGGTCGGACCGTTTTGGAACACCGAACCGATGGGCATGTGTCGGTTGCCGATCTCCACGCCGGGCGTGTCCGTGGGAATCAGGGCGCAGGTAATGCCGAGTTCCTCCTGGTCTCCGATGAGGCCGTCCGGGTCCCGCACATGAAAGGCCAGCCCCAGGACTGTCGCCACGGGTGCCAGCGTGATGTAGCGCTTGTTCCAGCTGACCCTAAGGCCAAGCACTTCCTTGCCGTCGTGCTCGCCCATGCAGACGATGCCGACGTCGGACATGCTGGCTGCATCGGAGCCGGAAGCGACCCCGGTGAGCGCGAAGCAAGGGATCTCCGCGCCGCTCGCCAGGCGTGGCAGGTAATGTTCCTTTTGCTCATCGGTGCCGTAGTGCATCAGCAGCTCACCCGGACCCAGCGAGTTGGGCACCATCACCGTGACCGCCGTGGTCAGGTTGCGGCTTGCGATTTTCATGACGACCGCTGAATTACCCTGCGCCGAAAAGCCAAGGCCACCGTAGGCCTCCGGGATGATCATGCTGAAGAAGCGGTGTTCCTTCAGGAAGGCCCAGATGGGGTCGGGGAGCTTGCGATAGTGGTCGCAGATTTCCCAGTCGTTGAGCATCCGGCACAGGGTTTCGACCGGTCCGTCGATGAACGCCTGCTCCCGTTCACTGAGCGAAGGGCGCGGGGTCTTCAACAGGCGACGCCAGCGCGGACGACCGCTGAAGATTTCTCCCTCCCACCAGACGGTCCCGGCTTCCAGTGCTTCGCGTTCGGTGCTGGACATCCGGGGAAGCAGTTTGCGGTAGAGCCCAAGCAGGCGATTGGAGATCAGGAGCCGGCGAAGCGGTTTGATGCCAAAGCCGAGCAGGGTGACGGTCATGATGCCGTAGGTCCACCGGAACCAGGACGGCGTAGGCCAGACGAGGCGCTGTTCCGTCAGGATGAGGGTGACGGCCGCGAGGATACCGACGCAGATGAGCAGGGGAACGCGGTTATAGGCCAGCACCATCAAGGTCAGCACGATGACGACCAGGAAGAAGAAGGTCATGCAGTTACCCGTGGCATCGACGCGGCGGCGGTAGGGGTCAGGGCTAAGCATCCCGGGTGAAGCATCCCGGGCCGAGCCTCCCGGTCGGCGCAGCGACCATTGGCACCATCATAACCCCGGTGGGGGAGGGGTCAAGAATCGCACGGTGGACGACCGCGTCGCGGCTACTTGGGAAGGCCCCGGGAGCCGTTGCAGCGGGCGCCTTGGGACCGTAGAATTGCAGGGTTTAAGCAACGCTAAACTGGCGCTGTTTGCGTCAGCAATATTTAACGCAAAATCAAACTATTAAAAGGAATTGCTACAGTGTCTGTTGAACGCACGCTCTCTATCATTAAACCCGACGCCGTCGCAAAGAACGTGATCGGGGAAATCTACAGCCGCTTCGAGAAGGCGGGGCTCAAGGTCGTGGCCGCACGCATGGCGCAGCTCGATGACGACGACGCCGGTGGTTTTTACGCCGTGCATCGGGAGCGTCCCTTCTACAACGATCTCGTCGCATTCATGACCTCGGGGCCGGTGATGATCCAAGTGCTCGAAGGAGAGAACGCCATCGCCATGAACCGTGAGCTCATGGGTGCAACGAACCCAGCCGAAGCCGCTCCGGGCACGATTCGCGCGGATTTCGCACAAAGCATCGACGCCAACGCCGTTCATGGCTCTGACGGTCCGGATACGGCGCGAACGGAAATCGTTTACTTCTTCGGCGAGGAGGCCCTCGGCGCATAACGGCGTCGATTCCTGAAGGGACACGACGGGCCGCAACGATGAGCGCGCAAAGCACATTGATCAACCTCCTGG
>JBCDHO010000137.1:0-6957 GCA_038749855.1 Pseudomonadota bacterium | reverse complement strand
TTGACCTGGGGCAACCGCGCCCTGGGCAATGGCGGAACGCTGACGGACGCTACGGTTGTGGATGGTACGGTCGTGGCGGGGCGCGTGGCCTCTCTGAATGACGGTACCGCGGACTTCGGCGCGGTTTACGATGCCATCCTCCGCGAGGCCACGGCGAAAACCAACAACCTCGATCTGCTGACCGACTTCTTCATCAGCGATGCCTTCACGGGCAGCCTGCGCATCGGCGTGACCGAAGCTGAGGGCAATACGGACAACCAGCCGTTTGTCGAATTCGGTACACCGGCTGTGTACACCTTTGATCTGCGTGGCTCTGCGCCCCAGGTGAACTTCGAGAACTTCGATCCGAACAATCCGGATGACATGCAGTTCATCTTCAGTTCGCTGCATGAAATCCTGAACGACGACGAAGAAACCTACGCCTACCTCGATTTCAACTATGCGACGGATGGTGACTTCTTCAGCTCGATCGACTTTGGCATCAAGGGCACGCGCCACGAGCGTTCCCTGGTGTTCAATGCCACCACTTACGGCGGTTTCCACGTGCCGATCAACACGACGCCGGCTTCGTTTTTCGCCGGCGGTCTGACGCCGTCCGATTACCTGGGCGGTGTGGCAGCGCCCGGTACGCTGACCAGCTACTGGGTGATCGATGAGGGACGCACCTCGGACTTTCTCTTTGACAATCTCGCCAATACGGAGCGCGTGCCTTACCCGCAGCAGAGCTTCAGCGTGGACGAAGACACCAACGGCGCTTACGTCATGGCGAACTTTGACAGTGGCCCCTGGCGTGGCAACTTCGGGCTGCGCTACGTGCAAACGGACCAGACCTCCCGCGGAGCGGTCACCAGCCCAACCGGTTCGGTCTCCAACCCGTTTGGCAATTTCGATCCCGTGGTCGTCGATCGTGATTACGATGACTGGCTCCCGAGCGTCAACGTCACCTACGAGTTCAACGAAAACCTTCAGGGCCGCTTTGCCGCCGCCAGTGTGATGACACGGCCGGATTACACGGACATCGTGCCGCGCGCCAGCCTGAACCCGGGTGCGCTGACCGGTACGGCCGGCAACCCGGAGCTGGATCCTTACCGTGCGGACCAGGCAGAAGTATCACTCGAATGGTACGCAGACAATCTGACGGCCATCTCTGCTGCGGTGTTCTACAAAGACATCGAGTCCTTCATCACCGATGAGCCCACCCAGCAGGACCTGCAGATCGTGGCGGACACGCCGCCCAATGCAGCCTGTGAGGCGGACCCGAGCGGCCAGAACCTGTGGACCTGTCCGTTCATCATCAATCAGCGCGTCAATGGTGGCGGCGGTCGTTCCTTTGGCTTCGAAATTGCCGGTGTCAAAACCTGGGAAAACGGTTGGGGCATCCAGGGTAACTACACCTACGTGGACGCAGAGGCTGATAACGGAGACCCGATCCCCGGCGCATCTGAGCACCAGTACAACCTGGCCGGCTTCTATGAGAACGACGTGATCAGTGCGCGACTGGCTTACACCTATCGCTCTGAGTTCTTCGTGACCTTCGACCGCAGCACCCAGCTGTTCCAGGATGGCCTTGAGTCCCTGGATGCCAGCTTCGCCTGGTACATCAATGACAACTGGGCACTGACCGCCGATGCGGTCAACCTAACGGACTCCACCATCGAGCAGTTCGCGGATTCCAAGACCCAGCCGCGTGCCATTTACGAGAACGGTACGACCTACTGGGTGGGTTTCCGCTTCAACTACTAAGCCCGCACCGCGCCTCCAACGCGGTGTTGTGGGCGGCGGTCATGTTCCCCCCCATGGCCGTCGCCCACCCATCTTTTGCGGTCCGCCCAAGCTGCCTGGGGTGGACCGAACGCTTCCGATCAGCGGCTTCGCTTAGGGGAGTCCCAGTCTGTGAAAAAGGGTGCCAGCTGCCGCGCATAGTTTCGATGACGGCCGGTCGCGCGGCGGTTGATCGGCTGGTCGACCTGGTCGTAGCTGGGGGTCGCAACATAGTGACCCTGGCGCTGAAAGGACAGGCAGGCATCATCAAAGGCCAGTCCAATGTCGTCGAGCATGGCCCGCACGGAAGCTTCTGGCGCTTCGGTCAGCGTCTCGTAGGCGAGGCGGTGCACGTTCATTTCGAAGGATGCGCCATAGGCGTCAACCAACTGCGACACCGCACGCAGGTGATGCACCGTGTCCTCGACCCGGTACGCACAGTGGAAACCATGGTTGAGCTTGTTGCACAGCATGGAAACCGTGACGTCCCGCGGATCACGCGACAGCAAGACAATGGGGCTTTCCGGAAAGGCCAGTCGCACCAGCGGAAGGTAGATCTCGTTAAAAGGCATCTTGTCCGTGACAAACTGCGTCGAGGCATCAATGCCGCCGCGGGCGTCGCGCCGCGCGAGATAGGCGTCACGCATGGCGGCCACCAGCGGCTGCAGGTCGGCGGCACGCAGTGCGGTCATGTTTTCCGGAAAGCGACGGCCTGGGATGGCCTGTTCCGTGAGCAGGCGCCAGTCCGCGACAAAGGGCAGCTCGCCGCCGGCGCTGATGTGCGGATGCGCGGCCAGTACGCGCTCAAGGAGCGTCGTGCCGGAGCGAGGAGCGCCCATGATGAAAAGCGGCGCCGGGCGGTCCATTCGCTTGGATGCCCTGGGAATTTCGCTCATCAACGAAGTGTCAAAGGTCTCCGCCATGCTTCGGAAGAAGTCTTCAACGCCCTCGCGCTGGTAGCGAAGGCCGCCGGCCTCTTCCGCCAGCTTCCGCTTGGCGTCGACCAGATCACGCCAGGCGCCTTCATGGTCGCCAAGCCGGTCCTTGAGTCGCCCGCGTTCCAGGAGCCCGTCGCCGTTGAGGCTCTGCTGTCGCTCGAGAAACTCGAGCGCCTCGGTGCCCCGGCCCTGGCGCGCGAGCAGATTGGCGCGCAGGAGTTTGGTCTCGCCCGGGTGCGATCGGTCCGCTTCGTCCAGCAGCGCCGCCGCGGCATCCAGGGCGCCCGTGACCTCCAGGTGCTTGGCATGCCACGCGAGCGGGTCGAGAGAAGACGGTGCGAGGCGTCGAGCGGTCTCATAGCAGTCGCTGGCCGCTTCGCCCCGTTCCTGGCGGGCGAGGTTCAGTCCGAGCTGCAGCCAGCTGTCGGCGCGAGCTTCATCGAGATCGATAGCGCGGCGAAAGTGCCACTCACCGGCGGAAAGTCTATTGGCTTCAGAAAGCACACGGCCGAAGCCTTCGTGAACCCGCGCCGAAGCGGCACCCCGCTCAACGGCGCGTCGGAGCAGGGGCTCTGCTTCATCCAGGCGCCCCTGCTCAAGGCGGGCAAGGCCAGCCTCGCCGAGCGCAAAGCCGTGGTCGCTGTCGATGCGCAGCATGACCTCGAGCACCTTGGCGGCGTTGGCCCGGTCCTGTTTGAGGCGATAGGCCTCGTAGCAAGCGGCAAGGGCCGACAGGTCGTCTTTGTTACGATGCAGCAGGTCGATGGCCAGCTGCAGGGCGTGGTCCGGTTCTCCGTTACGAAGCGCGGCTTCGCAGGCGGGCGGGAGGGCCTGGGTCATGGAATCGATCAATGGGAGTCCTGAAGTGTTGAATGGAATTATCAGCGCCGCCCTGCGCGCTTGTACAGTACTGACCCTCGTGCTCAGCGTTGCGGTCTCCGCCAGCGAGGCGCCGTTCCTGATACCTGCGCCAGCGTACAGCAAGGTCGGGGAAGGTCACTTTGAGCTCCGTTCTGGTGCCAGGGTCAGTGCGGATAATGCAATCCAGGCTTCAGCAAGCTTTGCATGGGTGCTCGGCCTGTTTCGGGACCCGCTCAATGTGGCCCTCCAGCCGGTTGATGACGGCGAGCCGGCAGCGATTCAGCTGAAGCTTACGGATACGGCAACCCTCGCTGCCGCGCTTCGCGAGCATCCGGCCAGTGCCCAGGGGCGTGTCGATGAAGCCTATCGGCTCACCGTCAGTCGTGCGGGGATCGAGATTCATGCCGCGGGCTCGGCCGGGCTTCAGCATGGCCTGGTGACGCTCTGGCAGCTCGTGCAAGCCAGTCCCGCGCGGGATGGTGTTTGGCGGCTTCCTTCCCTGGAGATTCTCGATGCACCGCAGTTCGAGTGGCGGGGCCTGATGCTCGACTCTGCCCGTCACCTGCAGTCTGTCGATTACATCCTCGAGCTGCTCGACCGCATGGCCTTGCACAAGCTCAACGTTTTTCACTGGCACCTGACCGATGATCAGGCCTGGCGCCTGGAGATCAAGGCATTCCCGCGACTCGCCGAGGTAGGAGGATTTCGCGTGCCCGCCGGACAGGCTCCGGCAAGCGACATCGACCCGGAAACCGGTCAGGCACGACGCTACGGCGGTTACTTTACCCAGGAAGAGGTCCGTGCTGTCGTCGCTCGGGCCAGGGAGCGACACATCATGGTCGTCCCGGAGGTTGATGTGCCCGGTCATGTGCCGGATGACGTCCCAGCCAGCTGGGGCATCTACCACAATGTGTTCAACCTCGAGGAGTCGACTTTCCGCTTTTTCGAGCAGGTTCTGGACGAGGTGGTGGCGCTGTTCCCGGGCCCGTTCGTTCATCTGGGCGGCGATGAGGTTGTCACCGAGCAATGGGCTGAATCCGAGCGCGTTGCCGAGCGAATGGCAGAGCTCGGCCTTGAGTCGCTTCAGGATGTTCAGAATGTCTTCGTTGAGCGACTTCAGGCGCACCTGGATCAGTATGAGCGCCGAGTCATTGGCTGGGACGAGATTCTCGAAAGTTCGCTGCCCCCGCACGCGGCGGTCATGTCCTGGCGCGGTGTCGACGGTGCCATCGAGGCGGCGGCGAAGGGTCACCAGACGGTGCTGTCACCGGCGCCGACGCTCTACCTGGACCACATTCAGACCTCTGCCGCCGATGCGCCGCCGGGTCGTGGGGGCGTCATCACGGTCAGGGAGGTGTATGAGTTTGACCCTCTGCCCGAGCGCCTGTTGCCAAACCGGCAGCAGGTCCTGGGCCTGCAGGCAAACCTCTGGACAGAGCATGTGCGGTCGGAGGCGCGTGCCAGCTACATGACCTGGCCGCGGGCTGCGGCACTGGCGGAAGTCGGTTGGAGTCCGGCCGAGGTGCGGAACTTTGATGATTTTGTCGCGCGCCTGGCGCACCATCGCTCGCGCTTCGACTTGCTTCGCATGGTCTACGCGAGCGATCCGGAGGCGCTAACGGGCGTGCCTACACCGCCGCCGTCCAACCCATGGCGCCGGGAAAACCGGGAGCTGGAACTGTGCTCCTCCGCCATCTCTCTCGCCCTGGAAGACGATGCGCCCCTGAACGGGGAACGCGCGTCTTTCCTCGTCGATATTCTCAATCCCTGCTGGCTGTGGCGAGATGCGGAACTTGCGACGGCCGGACAGGTGAAGGCCTCTGTAGGGCAGCTGCCATTCAACTTTGAGATTGGGGCATCCATCAAGGATGTGGTGACGACGCCGCCGCAGACACCGGCCGGCGAACTGGTGGTTCATCTTGGTACCTGTGACGGTCCCGTTGTGGCCGAACTTGCCCTTGCGCCCGCGGTTGAACACTTTGCGACCACCACTCTGCCTTCTGTCCGTCTGGCGACCGCAGCCCGCGATGCTGGTCAGGCTGATTTGTGTCTGCGATTTCGGAGTGACGGCTTCGATCCGTTCTGGGCCATCGACTGGATCGAACTGGAGCCCGCTCCGTGACCAGTGACGCGCCGCTGATCCTGGGATCGCCACTGGAGGGCTGGTGTGCGGGGCTGGAAGACTGTCCGGATGCGGTTTTTCGTGATCGTCTGCTGGGTGATGGTGTCTCCATTGACCCGGTCAGCGGAGCGCTGCGAGCGCCCTTTGATGGCACGGTCCTGACCCTGCCGGCGTCTCAGCACGCCGTGAATCTGCGCGCGGACAACGGCGCTGAGATACTCATTCATGTGGGAATAGATACGGTGGGCCTGAGCGGTGAAGGCTTCGATGCCCTGGTTGCTCCGGGAGACCGTGTCAAACGGGGGCAGCTGCTCCTGCGCTTCGACCTCGCGGTGCTGGCGAGCCGGGCAGCGAGCTGCCGCACGCCCGTACTGCTGCTCCGGCAGGAGGGCTATCGGCTGGAGCGGCTTGCCGCTGAGGGTCCGATTGCCTTTGGTGAGCCGTTGCTGGCCATTCATGCGCCGCAGCGTCAGGTTGGCGCTTCGGTTGAACCGGCGCACGACGACAGCGCTTTCGCACCGTTGTCGACGACGCTGCGGACGGGACTCGCCCATGGCATCCACGCCCGGCCAGCTGCTGGCCTGGGCGCCGCCCTGAAAGATCTGGATGTCGACGCTGCGCTGGTCACTGCGGCAGGGGCCCGTGCGGATGTCCGCAGTCCCGTGGCGCTTATGGGCCTGGGCATTGGTCACGGTGATGTGGTCCACCTCGAAGCGCAAGGTCCGGAAGCAGAGCGGGCCATTGGGCTATTGCTACCACAGCTCGAGCCGCTTCCGGACGCAGTGGGTGATGCGGTACAGGCATGCAACGAGCGCCCGGCAACGGAGCAGGAACCTCAACTGGCGCCGTCACCGCCTAAGCCCGGTGAACGGCGAGCGGCTCAGGCTGCAGCCCCGGGTCTTGCCCTCGGCCCCGTGTGGCAATGGAGGCCCTGGGTGCCCCCGCAGGACATAGCGGTGGCGAGTCCGGCACTCGAGCTGCAGGCCCTGGATGAGGCGCTTGCTCAGGTGCGTGGGCATCTCGCTCACATCGCCCGAAAGGAGGTGGGTGAGGGTGCCGCCGTGGCCACGGCGCATCTCGCCCTGCTCGATGACCCCAGCCTGGTCCAGCGTGCACGGACACTGATCGGCGATGGACAAGGTGCCTCAGCTGCCTGGGGTGCTGCGTTGGAAGAGGCGGCGGCACCCCTGGCCACGCTCCACGATCCCCGCATGCAGGAGCGGTGCGACGACCTTGAGGACTTGTCCCGGCAGGTGCAGCGCGTGCTGGCCGGTG
>JBCDHO010000136.1:0-7016 GCA_038749855.1 Pseudomonadota bacterium | reverse complement strand
TCCAGGAAGGCTTGGTGGACGGGCGTACGGAGGTGTTGCCACTTGCGGTTTATGGCAATGGTGTAGCTGATGAGCATTTGCTGGAGTGCCACACCGTAACCGTCAAGCTGGCGAGAAAAGCCGAGTACCGGGGTAAATACGCACCCACCGAGATCATGCTTGCACGAATCCACACTCAGATTCTCGATCTTCCGAACAATATGGCACCAACACCGGAATTTAACGCGACCTTCGGAGGACCACCGCAAGCCATAGCGGTTGTATTCGCGGGAGGTGAATCAAGCGGTTCTAGCAGCATCTGGCTCAAAGCCGCCGGACGCTGGACGTTCCTCAGGTATACGAGCCACGTCAATTCTTAATCTGGCTGCTCACAACGCACCCTGAGGCTTTAGTACTCTTATCTCACCGCCGCTTCAAAGCGGGCCAGGCGTCCAAAGGCTACGTATCAGCCCGGCAGCTCAACCAGACGAATCAAGCTCTTGTTGCGGCCGAAGAACGTCACGGAACAGCCATCGTGATCGGTGTCGAGTTCCCAACCTGCCGACTCAACCCAGTCAACCTTCAACCGTGCGGTGCCACAGGCCAGCATCATGGAGTCGATGGTGCCCTCCTCTGCCTCGAGGTAGAAGCGCTTGTGGTTGAGGGGCCGTCCATAGCGCCGGGTCCGGCTTTCGCACAGTTCACAGCGCAGAATCTGCCCTTCAGACACCAGGGCATCCTCGCTGGCCAGGACGGTCCGCATCCTGTCGGCATAGGTGTGGAGCGGGTCCTCCTCGCTCAGCGCCGGTTCGAGGGTCAGCAGCTCCTCGTAGTCTGCCAGCGCAGCACGCAGGCGAAGCTGGTTCATCTGGATGGGGATGCGCACGCGAAGCAGCATCCGATAGAGGTCTTCGTAGCCGTGAGTACTGAGCGTAACGTCGGCGCGCGCCGCATGCTCGAGCGCCAGCCTGTCGTCCCCCATGCCGACCCAGTAAGCCGACTCCATCAAGTCGAGCAGCGCCAGTTCGCGAAGGTTTTTGAGTGACTTACCGCGAAGGGGTTCGAGCGCTTCCCCGGCGGCCCCGAAGTCGCTGGCAGACAGATAAGCCATGGCCGTTTCGGCACCGGCTTCGAAGCCCTTGGTGATTGAAAAGGCGCTTCCGTCCAGGGTGAAGGTGATGGTTTGAGTCGCCCGCTGCTCAACGTGTTCGCCCTCGACGGATGCTGGTTCAAAGGTCCACTTTTTGAGGGCACGGAGGGCTGCTTCACCCATGTCACCGTGGTAGTGGGAATCGCCGGCGATGCTGTACAGCTCCGGCGACTCCACCTTGCCTTCCCGATCAACCGTGAATTCAATGCGCGCCCAGCCTTCATGACCGTTGATGGCCGCACCCCGCGGGTAGATCGGGCGCTCAATGTGCTTGGGCTGCAGCTCCGTGTGGGGCGGTATTGAAAGCGTTTGGAACTCACGGTCTCCGCTGGCAATCGCCGCAGCGGGAATCCCCGTCAGCAGGCACAGCAACGTGCAGCAAATCATTGTTCGCCGCGAAATCCAGCCCTTGGTGACGTCTGTGCGTCGAATTGCTGTAGAAACGTCCATGCTCCGGGTTCCCTCTGTCATCCCCGACTCCCTTGCCCATGAGTTCTACCGCAGGTCACCGCAGAACTCAATCGGACCCAACGGGCAAAACGTGATTGCACCTCTGGGTCATGGCACCTCTGGGCCATGACAAATTCGCCTATCGTCCGCTAGGATGACGGCGTCGGGCCAAACAAAGGACGTAGACCATTGAGTTCATTAACATTACGCACTTCGAAAGGACGCACTTTCCGGACCGCCCTGCTCGGCGCCCTGCTCCTGTCACTGGGTCTTGCTTTGTCCGCGTGCTCGTCCACGCCCGACTGAAGCTGGGACGAGGAGGCCATGCGCGCCGATAACGGCAGGCCGCCCACCTCAATGACCGACTGCGGAACCATTGCAGACCGCAACGAGCGCAACGCATGCCTCGATAAAGGCCCCGCTGCCATGCCAACCAGAAAGGACGGCTAGTCAACAAACGCAGTGCCATTCCTTCAAAGCCTGTTTGCTCTTCCCCTCCTGCTGCTCCTGGCGGCGACCAGCGAGGCTCGTCCGTACACCCAGGACGACCGAGCGTTTACCATCACCGCACCAGACGAATCTCGCACGCTGCGGGTTTCGTTCTACGGTGACGCCATGGTCCGGCTGCAGACCACGCACGATGGTGCGCCGTTTCTGCCCGATGACTACTATGAAATGGTGCAGACGCACGATTGGACGCACTGCGTCACCGTTAGTGTCAGTGACCACCAGCTGGTCTTCAGCGCTCCAGCGCTCGAGGTGGCGATCGATCGTGACACCCTCGCAGCAAAGTTCACATTGCGCGGCGCGTCCGAACCCGTCCTGCGGGAGCGCCAGGGCGCTCAGCGCGAGGGCACACACCGCATCGTGCGCTTTGCGCCGAGCGAAGGCGAGCGCTTTACGGGGCTCGGCCATGGCTACTTCGCGCGGGCCGCAAGCCTCGAACTCACGGGCACGGTGGTGGAACGCAACTACGGCCGCCGGCCGATCGAACAGGCGCCGCTGCTCGTGCCGTTCTACCTCTCCAGCTTCGGTTACGGCGTCTTCCTTAACAGCACCTTCCCGAACCGTTTCGCCTTTAACGTCAAGGGTGATGTTGTCCGCGACCTAGCTGCGGACGGTGACACTGGCAACAACGGCAATGGAATGGGTCGCGGCCTCGCCGGTGGCACTGGCGACTACAGCATGGCCATCGACACGCACGGCTACGAGGGCCAGCTCGACTACTTTTTCATTGCCGGGCCCCGCCTGGTCGACGTACTCGATCGCTACACGCAGCTGACCGGTCGGCCGCGGCTGCCGATGAAGTCCATGTTTGGCCTGCAGCTGTCCGACAAGGGCCATGACCACACGTCCGATACGCCTTCGGATGAGCGGTGGTGGAAGGCCAAGATCCTGGCCCATCGCGAGGCTGGCCTGCCCCTGGACCACGTCGTCAACGACAACCGCTGGCGCGCCGCCGGGGGAAAGCGCTGCGAATCCAAGATTGAGTGGGACGCCGGACGCTATCCGGACCCGGCGGCGTGGAAACGCTGGCTCGATGCGCAGGGGCTGGTGTCAACACTCGACTTCAATCGCTGCATCGCCCGCCTGTCGGACGGCTGGCAGCCAGCATTCAATCTGCCACCGATTGACGACATCGAGTTTGCCAACAGCGCACCCGACCTCACCAACGGCGACTTCCGGGCCTGGTTCTGGCAAATCTTCTACGACAAATCCCTCGATCCGTCCCTTGCCTACCCGGGCGATGCGCTCTGGATCGACGAATTCGATGAGCAGGGCGCGGCGCCGCTGGACCTCGAACTGGCCAGCGGCCGCCGTTCGGCGGAGATGCGCAACTACTGGTTTTTCCTCATCGCCAAGGCGCTGGTTGCAGAAGGCTGGGATGCATCCGACCTGACACAGCGCCCCTTCGTCTGGGTGCGCGGCATGACCGCCGGCGCGCAGCGCTACGCCACGCTGTGGAGCGGCGACATCAAGCCGAATGAGGAGGACATGGCCGCGCAGATCCGTGCCATGCAGCTCGCCGGCCTGGCTGGTTTTCCCTACTGGGGCCATGACGCGGGCGGGTTCTACGACTGGGATGAGCAGGTCGGGCCGGACGAGTCGCTCTATCAGCGCTGGGCCATGGCCTTTGGTAGCTTCGCGCCGATCTGGAAACCCCACGGCATGGGCCAGTCCCGCTGGCCGCTCGATCGCAGCGAAGCCAGCCTGGCCTCAGCACACCGCTATGGACGACTCCGCTACGAGCTGATGCCCTATCTCTATTCGGTTGCCCACGAGGCCGCCGAAACGGGCCTGCCCATGACCCGGCCCATGCTGCTCGAGCATCCCGATGTCGACGAGGCCTGGGCGCACGATCTCCAGTACTTCTTCGGCCCGAATCTGCTCGTCGCGCCGTCAGTACTTGGCGTCGATCCCGCCGTCTGGCTCCCGCCGGGTGACTGGTACGCGCTGGGGGACGAAACACACCACCGGGGCGGCCAGGTCGTCGCGCTGCGTGAGAACAACGAGCAAATGGTCATCCTGGCCCGGGCCGGCGCCATCATCCCGAAGCGCGAGTACGCCCAAAGCACAGCATTCATCGACAAGACCCAGCTCATCATCGACGTCCACGCCGGTGCCGACGGTGCCTTTCGCCTGATCGAGGACGATGACCGCACGGAAGCCTATCGCCAGGGGGAACGGCGGGTTACCTGGCTGCGCTATGACGACCGCACGCAGACTCTGACCGTTGACGCGGCGCAGGGAGACTACTCGGGGGCGGCGAAGGCTCGCAGTGTTGTGGTCAACTTCGTAACACGCGAAGGATCGCGGTCCATTCCAGTGGGAAGCATTCCCGTGGACCGGGCCGAGCATATTGCCCTGAATATGGAAGGAAGCGAGTAAAAACGCCGTTTGCCTGGCTCGACCCTCTTGAGCAGAGAGACTCGCACCGATGTCCCGACTGCGATGATGTGCTGGGGCACGAAAATTGAAAGGCGCAGAAGCGTTGGGCAAAATACTTGAAACCCTCTAGGGGTGGCATACACAAGGTCGAGAAAAATGACAAAACCCTATCCGCTGCTCTTGCTCCTCGCGTTCATTGCTCTATCAGACGCCGCCCTGGCCCAGTGCCAAACGGTTGGCGCCACAGCGGATGGCGGCGACGTCGTGGAATGCACCGGCGTACAAGCCACACCCGTTGTCCTTGGAGACAACGCCAATAGCGTCACGGTTTTCCCGGGTGCCGATATCGGTTCTCCAACGGAGACCACCGATAGGATCAATTTGGGCGCGGGCGATAATCAACTGCTTGTGCTGGGCGGATCTGTACAGACGGATAAGACCTTCAGTGCCGACTGTTTTGACTTTCGGGCCCCGGGTACCCACACGATCGTCATTGAAGACGGCTACTTTGAATGCGAGGAAGTCCTGACAGCAGAACAAGGTACTGGGGTATCGCAACTGAACATCACCATCAATGGCGGGACCCTGCTGGCGGGCGAAGAAGTCATCACGAACAATCGAGGCGGCAACAATGTGATACTGATCACTGGTGGCACGCTGATTGGCGATGAAGGCACCATTCAGAGCGGACCGGGCAATGACCGAATCACCATCACCGGCGGCCTGCTCGCCCATACGACAACGAACGACGAAGTCATTTCCGGCGGCGGTGGAAACGACATCATTTCCCTGAGCAACTCAACGATCGACGGCACGATCACAGAGCTTGGCATCGCTGTTGCCGGAAACGACGGTGATGACACAATTATCCTCGGCAACGGCGCAGAGGTCATCGGAATTATCGATGGATCAGGGCCATCGTTCGGTGGGGGTACGGACACCCTTATTTTCGAAATGGAAACCCGAAGTGTGTTGATTGACGGCTTGTGTGCGGAGATCGCGGCCCAGGGGAGTCAGGGCGAAATCACCATCAACAACCTCTTCTACGAATGGCAGAACTTCGAAAACGTGCGCTGCCAGCTGAAGAAAGCCGTGTTTCCCGTGCCAACCATGGGGCCCTCAGGGCTGTGGCTGCTGATGCTCGTCTTGCTGGGCGCTGGCCTTATCACCGTCCGCCGAATCGGCTGACACGACAGGTGGGCGCCGATGAGTAGGGCCACCCAACTCCATGACCGACTGCGGAACCATCGCAGACTGAACACCCCGCGACGAGCGCGTGGAAAACGGCCCTGATCTGATGCCAAGCAGAAAGGCCGGTTGACCAGCGCACAGCTACCGCGAAAGAAAAGTGCTCGCGCTCAGGTCCCTGATGGTATCCGCAATGCCAGGTCCCGCTCATGTCACCATCGCCACACCAGGTTCGCGCAAGCAAAGGCGCTACATGTCATCCCATTCGGGCCTTGTTGCTCATCATGGCGATAGCCCTTGGCCTGGAACCGGTGACGGCAGACACCACCAGTGCGGCTTCCCAGCAGTTCTCCAGCGGTACGCAGCAGGTAGCCCTGGTCGAGCTCTACACCTCTGAAGGCTGCAGCAGCTGTCCCCCGGCGGATCGCTGGATCAGTCGACTGAAAGACGACCCCCGACTCTGGAACGGCCTGGTGCCGCTCAGCTTCCACGTTGATTACTGGGACGGCATTGGCTGGGCCGATCGGTTTGCGCACCCAGACTACAGCGAACGACAGCGCCAGCATGTCCGGGACGGGAACGCCGGGGTGGTCTACACACCCGGCTTTTTCAGCGACGGCAAGGAATGGCGCGGCTTTTTTGACCGGCAGGCGCTCAACGTCTCCGGGCCTTCGGTCGGGGAACTCGTGCTGGAGGTCAATGGCCGTGACGTCTCCGTAACGTTCCAGCCGCTGGCGGAAACGCCAGACCCGGTGCTGGTCCACGTCGCGCTGCTCGGCATGGACCTGGAGACGCAGGTCGGCGCCGGCGAAAACCGGGGCCGAACCTTGCAGCATGACTTCGTTGTGCTCGGCCTCAAGCGGCGCAAGCTTAGCAACGAGGCCGGGACCTTCCGCGGCGAACTCCGCCTGCCGCTTGGTGTTTCGACACAGGCATCAGCCATCGGCGCCTGGGTGACCGGCGACGACGAGCTCGAGCCGCTCCAGGCCGTGGGTGGCTATCTGCGCTAGCGGGACGCCTGAATGCGCGCCCTCATTTCAGCCCGGCGCTCCTCCTGGATAAGCTTGAGCTCCTCCATCTGCGCCTCGCTCAGAATCGGGTCCAGCGCTTCCAGGGTGTTCTCCCGGACTGCGGTCATCTCCTTGCGCATGGCCCTCAATTGGCGGAATCCGGGCTTCGACGTAGCGTTTTCGCGGCTCTCGGGATCCATCTCATAGCGCTTAAGGATCTCCTGCTGCTCCGACGCTGCGGACTGAAGCACCGGCTTGGCCTGCTCGAGCTGGTCATCGGTGAGCTCAAGTCGTTCGATGGTCTCCTGCATCTGTGCCTGAGCCATGGCAGCCCGATCCTCATCGGCGTG
>JBCDHO010000135.1:0-7029 GCA_038749855.1 Pseudomonadota bacterium | reverse complement strand
CAGGCCTCTTCCTTGTCCTGTTTGTGCCTATGCAGTGGGGGGCGCCCAGCGGCGCAGTGAACAACTATCGCACGGTGATGGAGATCATTCCCAATGTCACCGGCGAAGTCATCAGCGTCGAGGCGGCACCGCTCCAGGATATGCAGGCCGGCGAACCCATCTTCACCATCGACCCGGTGCAGTATGAAGCGCGTGTCAGCCAGTTGGAGGGTCAGCTTGCCCTGTCAGCGGCGAACCTCGCGCGCGCCCAGGACCTCATGGACCGCAACGTGGGACGCCAACTGGATGTTGACATCTACCAGGCAGAGGTCGACAACTTTGGCGCTCAGCTCGAAGACGCGCGCTGGCAGGTGGAGCAAACTGTGGTGCGCGCACCAGCGGAAGGGCGCGTTGTGGCGCTGACGCTGCGGCCCGGGCAGCGCGTGGCCAATCTACCCCTGCGCAGCTGGGTGGCCTACGCCACTAATGAAGACCAACTCGTCGTGGGCATTCCGCAGTCGCGCGTGCGCTACGTGGAGCGAGGGCAGGAGGTTGAGGTAGTGCTGCGCATGTATCCCGGCCAGGTGCTGGCTGGCAAAGTGGACCGCATCGTGGATGTTACCGCGTCAGCGCAGCTGGTCCCCAACGGCCTCCTGCCTACGGCGCCGACACCCTTGGACCCCGTGTTGCCCTTCGGCGTGGTGATTACGCTCGATGACGAAGACATCGACCTGTCGAAGATCAGCGGCGGTGCCACAGGCACAGCGGCCATTTATACCCAGTCCGTCACCGCAACGCACGTAATCCGGCGAGTCATGATTCGTATGGAAGCGTGGATGAATTACCTGATGCCCTGAGCAGCAGCGCTTGCTGGAGGGCTCTGTCGAACTGGTGGGGTTTCCGGATACAAGCAGTCAACACCCTGCATCAGACACGGGTCCGGGTGCTCGGGACCTCGACCTGCTGCGCTTTCCGGTACGCAACCTGGAAGGGCTGCCAGTGCACCTGGAGCAACAGGGAATCCCCATCGAAGCCATGGCGCGCTGGCCCCAGTCGCCCCACGGAGTCGTCCGTGGCCTGGCCGTCACCAGCCCGGATGGCGCCTGGCTGGAGTTCATCGAGGCAGAGGACCCGGGGCCGTGATATTCTCCACTGATTGATATGTCATTATGTCTTTTGACACCACGGAACCATGGCCACCCTCTATTTCTGCCGTGACATTGATAACAGCCAGGGGCTCAGAGCGCAGCACCGAGCAGCCCACTTCACGTACATCGAATCGATCATGGATGAAGTCTTGATCGCGGGCCCCGTTCGGCCGGACGACCCTGCCACGGTCACGGGCAGTGTCTTCGTCTACGCCACGGATGACCCGGATCAGGCACAGGCACTGCTCCAGGCAGACCCCTACGTCCAGGCGGGCATCTACGCGGCCTGCGATTCCATGCCCTTCCTTCCCGCCGCAGGCGTTTGGCTTGGCGGTGGCATCTGGCAAGAAGGGACGCTTGGCACCGATGGATCCCCTTCGCGTTCACCGGAGCCTTCATGAGCACGCTACCGGTCACCAATCCCCGCACGGGTGAGGTCGATTACGACGTTCCGATCCACGATCGCGAACACGTTGAAGCCGCCGCCCAGAGACTGCGCACGCAGCAGACTGCCTGGGAAGCGTCCGGGCTTGAGGCCCGTTGCGAGGCCCTGTCCCGCTGGGCCGAGGCCATGGAATTCCATGAAACAGCCCTGACCGATGCGCTGTGCATCGACACGGGTCGACACCTCATGGCGCACGTGGAAGCGGCCAGCGTCCGGGGCTGGATTCAATACTGGGTGGCCCGTGCACCGGAACTGATGCAGCCGCTGGGTGGAGACTCCGCCATGGCGCCGAGCGTGAAGTATCAGCACCAGTACAAGCCCTACCCGCTCGTCGGTGTGATCAGCCCCTGGAATGTCCCGCTGATCCTTGGCCTGATCGACGCGGTGCCCGCGCTGTTGGCAGGTTGCTCCATTTTGCTGAAGCCCAGCGAGGTCACGCCTCGCTTTGCCGAGCCGCTGCGTGACACGCTGGCCGAGGTGCCAGAGCTCGAAGCGGTCTTCGATATCGTGACCGGAGGCCCGGCAACCGGAGAGGCACTCATCGACAGCGTGGACGCCGTGTGCTTCACGGGCTCAGTGCACACGGGCCGTATCGTGGCCGCCCGCGCCGCAGAGAACTTCATCCCGGCCTTCCTGGAGCTGGGCGGTAAGGACCCGGCCATCGTCCTGCCCAGTGCCGACCTGGACAACGCCACGAACGCCATCCTGCGCTCCGCCGCAGGGATGACCGGCCAAGCCTGCCAATCGCTCGAGCGCATCTACGTCCACGAATCCGTTTTCGAGCCCTTCCTCGAGCACCTCATCGCGAAGGCCAAGGCGGCTGGCATCAACTGGCCGGACCTGAACCAGGGCCAGATCGGGCCCTTCATCCACCCGCCCCAGGGCGACAAGGTGCAGGCCCAGCTGGACGCCGCGGTCGCTGCGGGCGCGACGATTCACTGCGGCGGCGTGGAGAATCACGGTGGCAACTGGTGTCGGCCCGTGGTGGTGAGCGGCGTCGATCACGACATGCTGCTCATGCAGGAAGAGACCTTCGGACCCGTCATGCCGGTCATGCCTTTTGCCGATATCGACGAAGCCATCGCCCTGGCCAACGACTCCAAGTACGGCCTCTCAGGTGCGGTCTTTGCCGGCAGCCGGGAGGAAGGTGAGGCCGTGGCCCGGTGCATGGTCGGCGGGGCCATCTCGGTCAACGACGCCAGCCTGACCGCCATGGTCCACGATGTGGAGAAAAACTCCTTCTGCCAGTCCGGCATGGGCGGCTCACGCATGGGTGATGCCGGTCTGATGCGCTTCTTCCGCAAGCAGGCAATCCTGTACCAGTCAGCGCCGGCGGCCTCACTGGCAGTGATGGAAGAAGCGCAGGCCATGGGCAATTAAGCTCGCCTCGGGCAACGCGGCTTCATGGGCAGACGAAGACCGCGAACCTCATTTGGACAGCAACCCCGGCACAGCACAAGACAGGCCTTGAGATGAGCAAAAACGGGGCGCCGCACGTCTCGCGTCCGGAGTGATCATGAGCGGATTTCGCGAATTCAAATACGGCTGGCCCGTGGTGCTGTCCTCGGCACTGGGCATTGCCCTGGGCCTGTCCCCGCTGCCCTTCTACACGATCGGCGTCTTCGCCGGTCCGCTCATGCAGGAGTTCGGCTGGCAGATCAGCCAGGTGTTGTCGGCGCTGGTGGTGTTCACGCTCGCCGCCATGGCCGCCAGCCCGCTCGTCGGTTACCTCACGGACCGCCTCGGCGTGCGACGGGTGGTGCTCACGTCCATCACGCTGTTCTCCGTTGCCTTCATGGCCTTTGCACTGAACAACGGCTCAATGACGCTGTACCTGACGCTCTGGGGCATCCTCGCCCTGGCGGGCGCGGGAACGCTGCCGATCACCTTCACCCGGGCCGTCTCCAACTGGTTTAACGAGAAGCGTGGCCTCGCGCTCGGCGTCGCGCTGATCGGCACCGGGATTTCCGGTGCGCTGGTGAAGCTCTACGCGGCATGGATCATTGCCGAGTATGGCTGGCGTATGGCCTACATCGGCGTGGGTGCCCTGCCCCTGCTGATTGCCTTGCCCGTGGCCTGGCTGCTGTTTCGGGATACGGATGACCCGAAAGCCGCCAAGCGTTACCAGGCGCTCAAGGCTGAACAGGCGGCGGCGGGACACACGGGTGCCGTCTACGGCCTGACACTGCCGCAGGCACTGCGGGACTGGCGCTTCTGGCTGCTGGGCGCCGTGTTTGTTCCGCTGTCCTTCGCCATCGGTGGGCCGATTCCCAACATGGAAACCCTGCTCGATACGAAGGGCTTCGACCGGTCAGACGCGGTGTTCCTCGCTTCCCTGATCGGTTACGCCGTGTTTTGCGGCCGCCTGGTGGGCGGCTACCTGCTGGACCACATCTGGGCACCGCTGCTGGCCTGCGTGCTGCTGATGATGCCGGCGATTTCCATGTGGCTGTTCATGCAGCCGGACCCGAGCTACTCGCAGACCGTGCTGGCCGTGGTACTCCTCGGTGTGGCTGCCGGCATCGAGTACGACCTGATTGCCTACCTGGTATCGCGCTACTTCGGCATCCGTAACTATGGGGCCATTTACGGCATCCTCTATGCCTTCTTCGCCCTCGGCGCCGGGTTCGGCCCGGCGGTGTACGGCCGCTTCCTCGATCAGACGGGCAGCTACGACCGGGTGCTGATGTACTCACTCTGGGCGTTCATTATCTGCTCCGCGGCCCTGCTGTTGCTTGGGCCGTACCGGGATGAACAGCTCAAGGCCATGGTCGACGACCCACCCGCGCCAGGCGCTGATGCTGCCCCGGCGGTTGACGATTCTGCGGCGGAAGGAAAAGGATAAGGCCTATGCCCGCTTACATGATCGTCACCGCAAAAATTGCCGACCGGGACGCCTTTATCAAAGGCTATGGCAAAGCGGCAGCCGCCCTGGTGCACGAGATGGGCGGGCGCTACCTGCTCATGGGGCCCGGCGTGGAATTGCTCGAGGGCGACTTCGGCGACGGCTGACTGCTTAGGGGCTAGAATGAGCCCCTGATCACTTCCGGGCTGACCCTTGACGCAAGTTTCCCTGGCTGAACCCGCCGCACCGCCGGCACGTAACCCGTTCGACGACTGGCGGTCCATCGTGATCGCCCTCTACATGACCCTCGCCGGTTACGCCGTCATGGTGGGCATTCCCGTGATCAGCACGGCCTGGGTGGAACTGCTCGGCTTCACCGAGGAACAGGTGGGCCGCGTTGCCGGGGCCGACCTGGGTGGCCTCGCGCTCGGTTCTGTGCTGGCGTCCCTGGTGGTTAAACGCTGGAACCGCCACCACATCGCCTACCTCGGCGTTGCCATCGCCGTTCTCGCCAACGGCCTGTGCATGCACTATGTCAGCTACGAGCAGGTGCTCTGGCTGCGCGCCCTTGGCGGCACGGGCGCCGGGATTTTCACGGCGGTGGCCATCGCCACTCTCGGCGGCACGAGCAAACCCGCCCGCGCCTACAACCTGATGCTGTTTGCCTTTGCCTTTTCCCAGGCGGCGGAGATGCAGGTGCTGCCCATGCTGTCCATGAACGGCATCTACTGGGCCTTCATTGGCAGCTTCCTGGTCAGCCTGCCCTTTATCCGCTTCATTCCAACCGGCCCACACCCGGTGGTGGCCGGCGCGGCACACGCGGTGCGCGAGGATGGCGGCGAGCGGGCGGCCGGCCCCGCCGCCCCGCACTACCTCGCCTGGCTCACGCTGACGGCCATCTTCTTCACCTACGTCAACATCGGCACCTACTGGACCTACATTGAGCTGGCGGCGCTCGACGCCGCCCTGGACGGTGAATGGGTGGGTCGCCTGCTCGTGATCGTCTCCATCGGCAGCGTGGTCGGCTGCCTCGTGGCCACGGTGATCAGCAATCGCTTTGGCCTCGCGAAGCCACTCCTGGCCACGCTCGCCGTCATGGCCGCGATCGTCGGCGCCCTGGCGCCGGGCATCACCTACGCCAACCTGCTGGTCAGCCTGGCCCTGTTCAACTTCCTGTGGATATTTATCGACGTTTACCAGCTCGGCACGGTGGCGGTACTCGACCGCAAGGGCACCTTTGCGGCACTGACGCCCTGCGCGGCGGGGCTGGGACAGATGATCGGCCCGTTTACCGCCGCCTCACTGCTTGGGAGCGGCATGGGCTATGGCAGCATCTTTACCCTATGCGCGGCCTGCGCGCTGGTCGCCATGCTGATCTATGGGTTTATGTATGTGCGCGTGCGGGCGCAGGTGCCCGAACTGGTCTCGCAGAAGCAGCGGGAGGCGCAGCCTGCTCCGAGCTAATCAGGAGGAAGTCAGGCGAGACACCCAGTCCGCGATGACCTTCATCTGGGCCCCATCGCGCTGCAGATAGTTGGCGCCCGTATAACCCCACCAGTCCCAGCAGCCCAGTGGGTTGAGCGGCTGCGGCACCGCCTCGGGAAAGGCAACAACAATGCCGTTGGCCCGTGCCCAGGGCAGATAGCCACTGTCCTCGATGAAGGCCTTGCCGTTCTGGCCCGTTGCCATGGCACAGCCGTGCAGGGCCACGTGCAGGCGGCACCCTTTCGGCGGACAGGCTTCCGGCACGAAGAGGTAGGCGGTCTCCGCCATGCCGGCGGCTGCGGCGCCAGGCAGCTCAACCGTTTTCATTGCACCGCCAGCGTCCGCCGTTCGTTGCGCATCGGTCGGCGCGGCCAATCCGCCGTAAATGAAGCTCAGCAGTTCCCCGGCCGCATCAAAGCCACAGGCGCCCAGCCAGGGTGGCGCGGACTCATCGCAGGGGTTACCCGACTCCAGCGTCGGAAAATGGTGCGCTGCTTGGACATCGTTCACATAGGTCAGCTGCGTCTTACCCAGCAGCGCCTCGTAAAGGGCCGCCGTGGCATCCGTGGCGTACGCACCGACTGCCGCATCGAGCGCACCATGAAAGACCCAGGCACGGTCCCCCTGAAGCGCTTCCAGGGGCGCGGCGTTACCGGCAGCCGCCGCGGCTTCCAGCGCCGCACGGTAACCGTCGATCGGAAGGGCCTCCTGCTTGCCCATGCAGGGCCCCAGTGCCAGGCCGAGCTTGCCTTCGGCGCAGCCGAACGGGACGCCCGCAATAATGCCGGCACCCTGGAACAGCTCCGCGTAGGCCAGGTGCAACTGCTGAGCCATGGCGCCACCGGAGGAAACGCCCGAGACGGTCACGGCCTCCGCATTCACCCGAGGCAATCCCTGATCAGCGGTCAGCAGCGCGGGCGCGGTAGACAGGGTGGCGACCAGAACGAGCACCGCGGTCGGCGAAGCGTGTTTGTTCATCCGTTCAATCCTTGGCGCTGGACAGCGCGCGGAAGCCCGCGCTGATGAAGGGCACGAGGCGCTTATGCACGCTTTCGAAATCGGAAGATTCGCACAGGCCGCCAGACAGGCTATCGATACGTTTCGTGTCGGCAAAGGTCAGCGTCAAT
>JBCDHO010000134.1:0-7054 GCA_038749855.1 Pseudomonadota bacterium | reverse complement strand
GGGCCACGTGCTTGATCGGCAGGAGCCTCAGCAGCACTTCGACGTGCTGCTGAAACCGTCGGGTCATGCGAGCGTAGGGCGTCAGCCAATCGATCTGCTCGCGGGCGACGCCACAATCGGGACACCGCAAGCGTCGAACTGGCACCTCGAGCCAGACTCGATAGTCGAATGAGTCCCGATCACGGACTCGCCGGATGCTGGTGTCATGAATCAATCGACACGGCTTGCCGCAGCGCTGGCAGCGAGGCGGACAGTCAGGGTCAGGGATCAGTACGATCAGGCACTGATCATCACAAAGCGAAGTGCAGTGGGAAGGCAAAAACCCTTCCCAGGAAAAGCCGGGGAACGTAGCATCGTGCATGGCGGCGGTGTCCTTGTCTGGTTGCTTGCTCGCACAAACAACTTAACTTGGATCACTCGCCGCCACCTCTTACGTTCCCGCTAATGTGCGATGAACCAAAAAAAAGCGGGGATGTGAGGTTTGGGGACTCAACCACCTGATTGGCTGAATGGGGCTTTCTGAGCGAAAGCTGGAAGCGCTTCGTCAGCGGCCGAAACCCGAAGCGTGGTTTCTATGGGAACAGCAGAATCGCGGACGGTGGAAACGGGTCTACGGGCCTGCGGGTCTGCGGGATTGCGGGATTGCGGGATTGCGGGATTGCGGGATGAGCCTAAACCGGGAAAGGCGCGGAGCAACCAAAATGTGCCAACTTCCCCTCCCCCAGAAACCGTGATGGAGGGGTTGGGCGGTGATGCGGGCCCAGGCTTTGGGCTCAATCAAGCCCCTGCCGAGCAAACCGGAGCGACTGGGATGGGCCGCAACCGCGGCCCGAGGCGAGCCCCGTGATGAAACACCCATCGAGTAAGGACATCGTGCGAGCCGCTCCCACAAAGCGAAGGGCATGCGAGGGAAGCCCGCCAGGGCCAGGGGCGCGAGCCCAAAGCCTGGGCCCGCATCACCGCCCATCCCCGCCGAAAACTCAGTGAGCTCGAACAGGCTCCTGATCGCCCTCCGCAGGCTCCTTGGCCGCCTCCTGGCTCTCAACCAGCAGCTTCTCGCCCACCGGCACTTCCACCAGGGCAAGGTTCAGCACCTCATCCACGGTACTCACGGGCCGGATGTCGAGCTTGCGGATGATGTTCTTCGGAATGTCCGCGAGGTCCTTTTCGTTTTCCTTCGGAATGATCACCATGCGCATACCACCGCGGTGGGCCGCCAGGAGCTTCTCCTTCAGGCCGCCGATGGGCAGCACCTTGCCGCGCAGGGTGATCTCGCCGGTCATGGCAACATCAGCATGCACCGGGATACGGGTCAGGGCGGACACCAGGGCTGTGCACATGGCGATACCGGCGCTGGGGCCGTCCTTGGGCGTGGCGCCCTCGGGCACGTGCACGTGGGCGTCGAACTTGGTGTAGAACTCCTCGTCGATGCCCAGCAAGCCCGCGCGGCTGCGCACGACCGTCATGGCCGCCTGGATGGACTCCTTCATCACATCGCCCAGGTGACCGGTCTGGGTCAGACCGCCCTTCCCGCCCACCAGCGTGGCTTCGATGCTCAGCAGCTCGCCGCCGACCTCGGTCCACGCCAGGCCCGTGACCTGGCCGATCTCGTTGGTCTCCTCGGCCACGCCATAGCTGAAGCGTCGCACGCCCAGGTAGCTGTCGAGGTTGCGCGCCGTCACGGTGACGGATGTCTTGTCCTTTTCCAGGGACAGCTTCTTCACCGCCTTGCGGCAGATCTTCGCAATCTCGCGCTCGAGGCTGCGCACGCCGGACTCGCGCGTGTAGTAGCGAATGATGTCCAGCAGCACCTGCTTGGAAACGGACAGCTCCTCTTCCTTCAGGCCGTGCTGTTCCATTTGCTTGGGCAGCAGGTAGCGCTCGGCGATGTTCTGCTTTTCGTCTTCCGTGTAGCCCGGAATGCGGATGACTTCCATGCGATCGAGCAACGGGCCCGGGATGTTCAGGGAGTTGGCCGTGGCCAGGAACATCACCTCGGACAGGTCGAGGTCGACCTCCAGATAGTGGTCGTTAAAGGCGTTGTTCTGCTCCGGGTCAAGCACCTCCAGCAGCGCCGAAGACGGATCGCCGCGGAAGTCCATGGACATTTTGTCCAGCTCATCGAGCATGAACAGCGGGTTCTTGGTGCCAACCTTGGACAGGTTCTGTACCACGCGGCCCGGCATAGAACCGATGTAGGTCCGCCGGTGACCTCGGATCTCGGCCTCGTCGCGGACGCCGCCCAGAGACATGCGCACGAACTTACGGCCCGTGGAGCGGGCAATGGAGCGACCCAGGGACGTCTTACCCACACCGGGCGGACCCACAAGACAGAGGATCGGGCCCTTCATGGCCTTCACACGCTGCTGCACGGCCAGGTACTCGAGGATGCGTTCCTTCACCTTCTCCAGGCCGTAGTGATCCGCTTCGAGGATGGCCTCGGCCTTGTCCAGACGTTTCATCACGCGCGAGCGCTTCTTCCAGGGCACGGCCAGCAGCCAGTCGATGTAGTTGCGCACCACCGTGGCCTCGGCCGACATGGGCGACATCATCTTCAGCTTATTGAACTCCTGGGTGGCCTTTTTCTTGGCCTCCTCGGGCATGCCGGCCTCTTCGATCTTGCGCTCGATGTCCTCGAGGTCATTCGGCGCATCGTCCAGGTCACCCAGCTCTTTCTGGATGGCCTTCATCTGTTCGTTCAGGTAGTACTCGCGCTGAGACTTCTCCATCTGCGTCTTGACGCGACCCCGGATGCGTTTCTCCAGCTGGAGCACTTCCATCTCGCCTTCCACGAGCCCCATGAGGTGCTCAATGCGCTCGAAAGCGCTGCCCATTTCCAGCAGCTCCTGCTTCTGCTCCAGGCGAATGGACAGGTGCGCGGCGACCGTATCGGCCAGGCGTGACGGATCGTCGATGCCGGCCAGCGTGGTCAGCAATTCCGGCGGAATCTTGCGGTTGAGCTTCACGTACTGCTCGAACAGGCCCACGAGGGAGCGCATGGCCACCTCAAGCTCCTTCTCGCCGGAATCGCTGTCGTCGCCGAGCAGCTCCCAGCTGGCTTCGAAATAGCCGCTGTCTTCCGTCATGCCGGTGACGCGCACGCGCTCGCCGCCTTCCACGAGCACCTTCGTGGTGCCATCCGGGAGGCGCAGTAACTGCAGCACCGTGGACAAGGTGCCAACCTCGTACAGGTCGGCCTTGCCCGGCTCATCAACATCCGGGCTTTTCTGCGTGACCAGCAGGATGCGCTTGTCGACATTCATGGCCTCGTCGAGGGCCTGGATCGAGCGCTCGCGGCCCACGAACAGGGGGATCACCATGTAGGGATACACCACCACGTCGCGCAGGCTCAGTACCGGCGTGGGCTGGGTGGCGGCTTGGGTGCTTTCGGATTCGGACATTCTTTTTTCCATGTGAGGGCCGCTGGCGGGAAAATTCCCGGCCACGCACGGCGCTTACCTGAGAATACATCACGCCGGTGAGGATCGGCGTTCGCTGTATCGGATATGGGCGCTGGGTGCCCTGAATTCAATTTCGCGCGTGGATGAGAGAAAGCGACTTGCCTGACATAATGCACGCCTGGTCGCCGGTTCCCGGCAACGCGCAAGCTGGCGCCCCGATCCGCACGCGACCCGCACCGAAGTGAAGGAACACCCCGCCATGAGCACAGCTTCCATCCCGCACTACACGCTGCTCGGCGCCGGTGATACCACGCTGTCGTTGATCCTCGAGTCGCTGGCCCGCCGCCACCCTAGCGGGGTCCGCGCGACCATCGCCACCAACGTGGCCTTCGATGAGACCGTGCCCTGGGCGACACCCGGCGTCGAGACGGAAATGCTGGATCACGCGCTTTGGGCCGCGCAGCTGAATGGTGCAATCCCTGCAAATTGCATCTCCGGCGTTTACAAGCCCGCCACCAAGCAGGCGGTGTTCGCGTTTTTCCGGGATCACTACGGGGTACAGGAGGCGCACTACACCGTCCTCCAGCACCCCGGCGTGGATCGTGCGCTCACCGTTGAAGTGGACCCGGGGACGTTTATCGGGCCGCAGGTGGCCATCGCGCCCTACACCCGCCTCGGCAAGCTGGTGAGCATCAACCGGGGCTGCACGGTAGGCCACCACACGGTGCTCGGGGCTTACTGCACCCTGAACCCGGGGGTACAGGTCGCCGGCAAATGCCGCGTCGGACGCGCGGTCACCATCGGCATGGGCGCTAAGGTCGTGGACGGGGTGCGCATCGGGGACGGCAGCGTTATCGGCGCCGGCGCCCTGGTGACAAAGGATGTGCCGTCAGGGGTCTTGGCTTACGGAGTACCGGCGCGCATCAAGGCCGAGCTCGACTGAGCAAAACGAGGAGACCCACCCCTCGGCACTGCAGACCTTGGCCATTGTGGGCCTTCGACTGCGGCGCTCCGGCAGCCCTTTTGGCCACCACCGAATCACAGCGCCCTCTGATTCACCACTGCCAGTAGTGTTTCTTCTTCGGCTCGTCCGTCTCCAGCGGTCTTGCGTCCCAGCGAGGCAGCTGTTTGAGGGATGAGTCCGGCGGAAATGCGAGCATCTCCTCGGTGAGCCCGACGCGATTGAAATGCCAGCCCCTGGCCAACGCTTCCTCGGGAAATTCGCGACCCACATACTTTTCAACAATGTGCGCCTGGGACAGCGTGATGTAATGACGCAGCACGAAGTTTTCCTCGAAAACGCGCGCCCTGGGATGGGCGATCCGGTGTCCGGCGTTCTCTGCGTTGCTGAAGTGACAGTCGCGGCGCCAGGCGCGCATGAGTCGATGCGGTTCGGGGCAAAAGAAATAGTAGTGGCGAAGGTGCTGTGGGTAGTCCGTGCGCTCGGAAAAGTCTCCTTCCAAGGGGAGAAACACAAACTCCTCGAAATTCACGACGTTGGCGCCCGAGGCCTGGGCCCGAGCGAGCCCCTCGGTCAAAGACTCGCCCGGCCTTGGCGAGTGCATCCATTCGTCAGCGTCGATACTGATGATCCAGTCGTGCTCAAGCCGAGCGGCGATGTCGCGCTTTAGCAAGAGCGCCGCCTTGAGATCAAAAACCCCCTCAAACGGGAGGCGTTCATGCCACAGCAGACCCCGCCCCTGGTACGTCTCGTAAAGCTCATGGGCACCGTCGCTTGAATCGTTATCGATAACGACGACGTCGATGCCTTGGTCGATCAACGCCGGCAATAGCCGCCGCAGGTGCACAACCTCGTTCCGCACCAGGATGAGCGCGACGCAGCGAACCGGTCGGGGCTGCACCAGACCCAGCGATTGCACCAGACTACGAATCCGCCGCTTGATTCCGCTCACCACGTTTTCAATGTCTCCTTATGGCAAAACGCCCTGGCGGGCCAGGGCGTCGTCGATGCTTAGCGGCAGGAGATCGGTCAGTCCTGACCCGAGGCCTGGGCCTGGTTCTCATAAAGCATGAGCGGCTCCGCGTCACCCTCGATCACGGTCTCGTCGACGACCAGCTTGCTGACGCCATCCATGGACGGAAGCTCGTACATGGAGTCTAGCAGCACCGACTCAAGGATCGTTCGCAAGCCGCGGGCGCCGGTCTTGCGGGCCATGGCCTTGCGCGCAATGGCGTAGAGTGCATCCTCGCGGATGTCCAGCTCGGCGCCTTCCATCTCGAACAGTTGGCCGTACTGCTTGACCAGGGCGTTCTTCGGCTCGACCAGGATGCGCACCAACGCCTCTTCGTCCAGCTCACGGAGCGTCGCCACCACGGGCAAACGGCCGACAAATTCCGGTATCAGGCCGTACTTGACCAAATCCTCCGGCTCGACGTCAGCGAGCACCTCACCGATGTCCGTCTGGCCTTCGGTGGATTTCACCTCGGCCGAGAAGCCGATACCGGATTTCACGGAGCGGTCCTGGATGACCTTCTCCAGCCCGGCGAAGGCGCCGCCGCAAATGAACAGGATCTGCCCCGTATCCACCTGCAGGAACTCCTGCTGTGGATGCTTACGTCCGCCCTGGGGCGGCACGGAGGCAACGGTACCCTCAATGAGTTTGAGTAGCGCCTGCTGCACACCCTCCCCGCTCACATCACGCGTAATGGATGGGTTCTCTGCCTTGCGCGACACCTTGTCGATTTCGTCGATGTAGACGATGCCCGTCTGGGCCTTCTCAACGTCGTAGTCGCACTTCTGCAGCAGCTTCTGAATGATGTTCTCGACGTCCTCACCCACGTAGCCAGCTTCGGTCAGCGTGGTCGCGTCGGCGATGGTGAAGGGTACGTTGAGCATGCGCGCCAGCGTTTCGGCCAGCAGCGTTTTGCCCGAACCGGTCGGGCCGATGAGCAGGATGTTGCTCTTGGCCAGTTCGACCTCGTCATCGCGGCGGCCCGGCTCGAGGCGCTTGTAGTGGTTGTAGACCGCCACGGAGAGCACCTTCTTGGCCTCTTCCTGACCGATGACGTACTGGTCGAGGAACGAGTGAATTTCCTTCGGAATCGGCAGCGAGTCCCGGTCGCTAACGCTCGCCTCTTCAAGTTCCTCGCGGATGATGTCGTTGCACAGCTCGACGCATTCGTCGCAGATGTACACGCTGGGGCCGGCGATCAGCTTCCGCACCTCGTGCTGGCTCTTACCGCAAAAGGAGCAGTAGAGAATCTTGCCGTCGTTTCCGCCTTGGTCTTTATCGCTCATAGAACTCGAGTTTTCCTAGGACATTTCCAGATAGTAGCTCTAGCTTACTGAAAAGCCAATACTTAGCCTTGAATTCAGTACGTGTTCCGCGCGGCTCAGGACTCCGCTTCCACCTTGCGGCTGTCAAGCACTCGGTCGACAAGACCATACTCCAGCGCCTCTGTGGCGCCCATAAAGTTATCACGCTCCGTATCCTGGCCGATGGTCTCCACGCTCTGACCCGTGTGATTGGCCAGAAGTTCGTTGAGCTTCTCGCGCATCTTCAGGATTTCCCGGGCGTGGATATCAATGTCCGTGGCCTGGCCCTGGAAGCCGCCCAGGGGCTGGTGAATCATCACCCGCGAGTGCGGCAGGGAGTAGCGCTTGCCCTTCGTACCGGCCGCTAGCAGCACGG
>JBCDHO010000133.1:0-7077 GCA_038749855.1 Pseudomonadota bacterium | reverse complement strand
CCAGTCGGCGTTGACGGGCCACCTTGTGCTGTCCACGCTGCATACCAATGACGCCGCTTCGGGCATCACGCGCATGCTCGATATGGGCGTGGAAGACTACCTGCTGACTTCCACGTTGAATGCCATCCTCGCTCAGCGCCTGGTGCGGACGCTGCACCCGGAACACCGGGAAAAGTACGAGCTGCCGCTGTATATGGTCGAGGAGCTCGGCCTGCCGCAGTTCCAGTACCAGGACCATTACGAGATGTATCGGCCGGTAGCGAACGAAGACTTCCCCACCGGCTATCACGGCCGCCGCGCCATCGTCGAGGTAATCCGCATGTCCGACGGCCTGCGTCGCCTCGTGATGCAACACGCCACATCCGGAGAGCTCCAGGAGCTGGCGGTCAATGAGGGCATGCGCACCATGTACCAGGATGGCCTGCTCAAGTGCCTGGGTGGCGCGACGACCGTGGAAGAAGTGCTGCGGGTCACCCAGGACGCCTGATGGCCCTGTTCGAGTACAAGGCCGTGTCTCCCAGCGGGGAGACCCTGCAGGGCACCATGGAAGCGGTCAGCGTCGAGAACGTGATCGCCAAGCTGCAGGAGGGGGGCAATATTCCCCTCCAGGCCCGACCCTCAGGAGATGGCCTGTTCAGCCTGTCGCGGCTGAAGCTTGGCCGCCAGGGGCTCAACACCCGTGAGGTGGGTGAATTTACCCAGCAGCTCTCGACGCTGCTCGGTGCCGGCCTTCCCCTTGACCGTTCCCTGCAGGTGCTCACCGAGCTGGCGCCAAATGAGCGCGCGCAGCGGTGTGAAAGCGACATACGCGACCGAGTGCGAGAGGGCGGTAGCCTGTCCGAATCGCTCGAGGCGCAGCATGGTTCCTTCAATCGCCTGTTCATCAACATGGTCCGCGCGGGAGAGATTGGCGGCAGCCTTGATATCACCCTGGATCGGCTGGCGGACTACCTGGATCGTTCCAAGGAGCTGAAGGACGCCATCGTGTCCGCGCTCGTCTACCCGATCCTGCTCATTCTGCTCGCGGGGGGGTCACTGGTCCTACTGCTGGTCTACGTCATTCCCCAGTTCACACCGATCTTCGAGGAACTCGGCGCGGACATGCCCCTGATCACCCGGATCGTATTGTTTTTTGGTGGCATCCTGCAGCACTACTGGTGGGCGCTTATCGGACTGGCCCTGCTCGGCGTGGTCCTCTTCAAGCGCATGCTCGATGACGAGGCACGCAAGCTGAAATGGGACAGCTGGCTGTTGAACCTGCGCTGGGTGGGCGACCTCATTACGAAACTGGAAACGGCCCGTCTGGCGCGCACGCTCGGCACGCTGTTGGTCAACGGCGTGCCGCTGCTGGCCGCCATGGGCATCGGCGGACGCGTGGTCGGCAACAGCCGTTTGCGCCAGGAGGTCGAGGCTGCAGCGCGCGAGGTGAAAACCGGCGGTGGTCTGGCGCGAAACCTCGCCAAGGAAGAACACTTCCCCCGCCTGGCGCTGCAAATGATCAGCGTTGGTGAGGAAACCGGTCAGCTGGATACCATGCTGCTCAAGGTAGCGGACAGCTATGACCGCGAAGTACGGAACACCATCGATCGTCTGTTGTCCGTATTTACACCCGTGGTGACGTTGCTCATGGCGGTCCTGATCGGCACCATCGTTATGTCGGTGCTGCTCGCGATCATCAGCGTCAACGACCTCGTGGGTTAGGGACAACACGATCCAGCACACACAGTCACAGGAACTTGCATTGACCGGTCCGGATGTGGGATTTGGGCCGGCCAGGAGAAAAGCTATGAAAACGATTGCCGGAATTCGACGCGTTCGGGGCGCAGCAAACGCTCAACGGGGTTTCACGCTGGTCGAGCTGCTGCTCGTCCTGGTGATTCTTGCGCTGATTGCAGGCCTCGTGCTGCCCAGCATCATTGGCCAGGCAGAAGGCGCCAAGGCGAAGGCGGCCGCGTCCCAGATCAACCGCCTGTCCATGGGTGTCGAGTCCTACTACCTCGATACGGGCAACACGCCCGAGCGGCTCGAAGACCTGGTCAGCGACCCTGGTGATGCGGCGGGCTGGAATGGCCCCTACGTGAAGAAGCAGCTCCTCCAGGATCCCTGGGGCCGCGAATACGAATACGAAAACCCCGGGCAGCACGGGCAGTTCGACATTGTCTCGCTGGGTGCCGACGGGCAGCGCGGGGGCGAAGGGACGGACGCCGACGTGACGTCCTGGGAGTAGGGCGCCCGCAGCGCACCGAACATGACCCCGAAGCACCATATCCGGCGCTCGAGGGGAGTCCAACGCGGTTTTACCCTGGTCGAGCTGATGGTGGTGATGATCATCATCGCCCTCGTACTCGGGTTGGTGGCCACGTCCCTTTCCCGGAGCATCTCTGGCGCGGAAGCGCGCCAGGCCGCCCGCAACATGGTGGCGGCGCTGCGCTATACGCGGACCCAGGCCATCCTGCAAAAGTCGGAACAGGTTTTCACAGTCGATCTTGAGGAGCGCGCCTACCTGGCGCCGGGCCGCGACCGCGTGGTGCTACCTGAAGGCGTAGAACTGCAGCTCACAACGGCCGCGTCAGAGGTGGTTGAAGAGAACGTGGGCGCCATTCGCTTTTTTCCCGACGGGGGATCAACTGGCGGGCGCGTGGACCTGAATGTGAACGGTCGCGACTATGTGGTCAATGTTGCCTGGCTGACCGGCGAGGCCAGCCTGGAGTTACCCGATGAAGATGCCTGAGCGCAGCCGCGGTTTTACGCTGCTCGAGGTGCTGCTGGCGTTCACCGTGTTTGCCATGACGTTCGCGCTGGTGCTGGAGATTGTGGCCGCCTCGACGCGCAGCACGGTGCGTGCGAAGGATTACTCCGAGGCCGCATTACTGGCCCAGTCCCTTGCCGAACGCGTCGGCATGGAGTTTCCCCTGGAAGTGGGCAGCGTCAGCGGTGAGACGGAAGACGGTATCGAGTGGGTGATAGAAATCACCGATTTCGAGGGCGTTGGCGACGATACGCGCACGCTCGAACTCGCCGAACTCAACGGAGCGCGCCTTTACTGGGTGGACATGACCCTTGCCTGGGGTGACGATAACCGTCGCCGCGAAGAGACCTTCACCACCGTGCGCAGCGGACTGGTGGTGGACGAATGACCCGTCGTCAGGCCGGTTTCACCCTTGTTGAGCTGCTGCTCGCTGTGACCCTCATGGGTTTGCTGCTGGCCCTGGCCTACGGCGGGTTGCGCGCGGCGTCAAAGGCCAGCGAGAGCGGCCAGGAAATGCTCAGCGAGGCCAGCCGGCTGCGCATCACGCACCAGTTCGTGCGCAAGCAGTTCAACCTGATGCTGCCGCTGGCTTTCGAGGACCTGGAGGTAGATCCACCGGTTCGCGTCAGCTTCGAGGGAGAGCGCAACCGCGTCCTGTTTGTCGGACCCATGCCGGGCTACCTTGCGCGGGGCGGGCCCCAGGTACAGCTGTTCGAATTTGCCGAAGGCGAGAGCGGGCTCGAGCTCCAGTTCAGCCACGCACCGCTGTTGGGTTTTGAGCGCTCTCAGCTGCTTGACCTGGAACCCATCGTGCTGTTCGAGGACCTCGCCGAAGGCGGCTTCCTGTTTCTCGACTTCGATGATGAGGGCCAGCCCATCGAGTGGCTGGAGCGCTGGGAGGAGCTGGGCGCAACGCCCCTGTCCGTCCGCATGGAGGTGCGTTTCGCGGACGAAGCCCGGGTGGCGTGGCCGCCGCTTGTCGCCTCGGCACGTCTTGATCCTTCCTCGGTCATTCCCGGTGGTGGTGGGGGGGAGACCTATGCGGAACGCATCCAGGACATGATCCAGGGCCGCCGCAACAATCAGCCACGGGAGCAGGCGCGCGACCCGCGTCGCGATGGTAATTGATGGCCGGCCAGGATAAAGCCCTTAGCATCGACAAACGGTCCTGGAGGCAGGGGCTGCCGACAGGTGTTCGGCGGTCGCAGGGTTTGCCTCCGGCCCGCCAGCGTGGCATCGCCCTGGTGCTTGTGCTGTGGATCCTCATTCTGCTGACGATTACCACGGGCGCCTTCGCGCTCATGGCGCGCATGGATCAGCTGGAAGCCAACCAGCTGCTGTCCGGCACCAAGGCGCGCTTTTGGGCCGAGGCGGGCCTGAATCTCGCCGTAGTACAGCTGCGCGAGCCCGACGAGGAGCTGCGCATGATCGCCGACGGGCGGCTTTACGCCACGGTGATCGACGAGGTCATGATTGAGGTCAGCGCCACCGATGAGCGCGGCAAGCTCGACATCAACGCCGCCGATGAAGCGACCTTCGCCATCCTGTTCAGTAACCACGGCATGGACCCGGCCGACGCCGAAGTGCTTGCGGCCCGGGTGATGGATTGGCGCGATACGGACCTCGTGGAGCGCGTCAACGGGGCCGAGGAGGATGCGTACTTTGCCGAGGGCCTGCCCCTGGGGCCTGCCAATCAGAATTTCGTGCTCGTGGACGAGCTGCTGCAGGTCATGGGTATGCCCTATGAGCTCTGGCGTCGCATGGAGCCAGGGCTGACGGTCTACTCCCGTGCCAACCTGCCAGACATCACCTTTGCGCCCGCCGAGGCGCTCCTCGCCATACCCGATATCACGGAAGAAGAAGCGTTGAACTTCGTGGCCGAACGACAATCTATGGAGTCGGGTGAGGAGCTCGCTGTGGCGCTACCGAACGGCCAGGCCGTCGTGGCACGTGGCAGGGGGCTCACGTATAGTATCCGCGTCAAGGCGACCATGCCGAACGGCGTCTGGGACCAACTCGAGGCCACGGTCCGCCTCGGCGGAAGAGCCGGGGGCCGACCCTATCGAATCCTGCGATGGCGGGAAGGCTTCAATAACTGATAAGACCCATGGCGAGCGCATTCCAATCCCAACTTGAAAGCTGGCGACTTCGCGTCCAGACCAGCCAGGCCGGCGCGTTCTGGCGCTGGTGGGTGGCGGAGTTGCAGGCCCTGTTGCCCGCAAGCCTTCGTGAGCGGGTGCAGCACGCCCATCGGCGTACCGTGTGCCGCCTCGTCGACGATGAGCTGGAGCTTTACTGGCAGGAGGGTGATGAGCTGCAGCAGCTCGATGTGTTTGCGCTCGACCAGGACGTCGGGGTCCAGCGACAGCAGATTCTCGACTTGCTGACGGAGCGCGAGCTCACGGAGGTGGTGAACGAGCTGGTCCTGCCGGAGTCGCTGGTCCTGCGCAAGAGTCTGTCCATGCCGCTGGCGGCCGAAAGCAACCTTCGCCAGGCCCTGGCCTTCGAAATGGATCGCCACACGCCGTTTCCTGCGAGCGAGGTGCATTTCGACTACCGGGTCATTGAGCGGGATAGGGACCGGGGACAGCTGAGGCTGGAGCTTGTCGTGGCGCCCATGGCCCCGATGGACCAGCAGGTGGAATCCGTCATGGCGCGTGGGCTTCCGCCCAGTGCCGTGGACGTGGCTCTGGATGGCAAGCCCGCCGGCCTGAACCTCCTGCCCTATGAGCGCCGGCATCGGGTCGTTAACCGGCGCGCGCGGCTGAATGTTCTGCTGGGCGCTGTGGCGGTCCTGGTGCTTGCCCTGGTCATGGCTCAGTCTCTGTGGTTGCGAGAGGCACAGATCGAGGAGCTTGAGCTTGCCATCGAGGAGGTGCGCGTGGAAGCCCGCCGCGTGCAGAACATCCGCACCCAGATCGAGGATGCATCGGAGGCTGCGGGCTTCATGCTGAACCGCCGTGCCGAGGTGCCGCCCACGGTGCTCGTGCTCGCGGAGGTCACCAGTATTCTGCCCGACGACACTTACCTGGACCGTCTGCGGGTCTGGGAAGGCAACGTTCAGCTGCAGGGCAAATCGGACAATGCGCAGCGGTTGATCGAGCTGGTCAACCTATCGCCCTTGCTCGAGGGCGCAGGGTTTCGCGGCTCGACCCGGTTGGACAACCGTACCCAGAAAGAGATTTTCGACCTGAGCGCGCAGATTGAACAGGAGGGCGGGTGATGCAACTCGTGCCCGATGCGCAAAACGGTCGGCTGACGGCGGTGCTGCTGCTGGTGATTGTGTTGATCGCCGTCTACTTCCTCGGCTTCCACTGGTTTTTCCAGCGCCATGCCGCCTTCGCGGAAGAAATCGGTGGTCTACGTGAGCAGCTTGTCCGCTTTGAAGCCCAGGCGGCCCAGCGTGAGCCCCTGCAGGCCCAGCTCGCCAGCATCCGCGAAGGCCGCAGCGATGAAGGGCTGTTCCTGGCGGAACAGAATTTCAATGAGGCTGCCGCATTCCTGTCCGAACGCCTCGGACGCATGGTGCAGAATCAGGACGGCGACGATTGCCAGATTGTCAGCCGGCAGCCAATCCGGCCGCGTGTACAGGAGCGCTTTCAGCGCGTCACGGTGAACGTGCGCATGCGCTGCCGGGCCGGTGACATGCTCGACATCCTTTATCAGCTGGAGTCTCAGGCCCCCATGGTGCTCGTGGACGACCTGAACGTCCTCAAGCCCCGGGCCCGCCGGCGGGGGCGGAACAATAACCGCAATAACGCGCAGGCCAACCAGGCCCTCGATGTGCGCTTCAACATGTCGGGTTATCTGCGTTGAACGAGTTCCTGGAAAAAAATCCGCTGGGCGCGGTCCTGCTCGGCCTTACCGGTGCGCTGATGTTGCTCGGGCTGGGCTTGACCTGGCTTTGGGGCGACTCCGGCGCCCTGGACGCCGATGCGGCCGCCGATGCGGCCGGCATGGCCCTGCCGGACTCCGTGACGCCCCGTGAGTTGGGCGGGCGGGGTGAGTACGAAGTGATCGTCAATCGGCCGATCTTTAACGAGACACGGCGGCCCATTGTGATCGTCGAACCGCCACCCGTCGAGCCGGAACCAGAGCCGGTACCTGAGGTCGTGGTCGCGGACCCGCCGAAGGTCCGCCTCACGGGTGTTGTCATCACGCCAACCGAACGGGTCGTGACTTTGACGCCTGAGCGCGGTGGTGACGCGCTCGTGATACGCGAGGGCATGCCCCTCGATGGGGAATACGTTGGCTGGCAAGTGGACGCGGTCAATCCACGCACGGTCAGCCTGCGCTCCGCACAGGGACAGTCCGTCGAATTCGAGCTG